>WHST01000025.1 GCA_009379955.1 Streptosporangiales bacterium
CCAGGCGACAACCGGGCCACCGCCCTACCCCCCACCCCGCAAACACCTCAACCACACCCCACAACACCCCACCACGGCCACACCACCACCCCACGTGAACAATCGAGGTTAACGTGATCAACGTGGACTTCACCTCGTGCAGGGACGAGGTGAAGTCCACGTTGGTGAGGTGGAGCTAGCTGTGATGTCCAGCCAGCTCGCGTTCGAGCGGGGTGCGGAAGCGCGGCGTGGGGCGGACGTCGCCCATCCAGTCGGCGAGCCGCGCGGCCGCGGCCTCCACCGCGGTCCCGGCCTCGGTGCCGACGTCCTCGAGGAGCCGGGTCGCGACCACGCCGTCGGCGCGGTGGGCCCACCCGCCGACGATCCTGCCGTCACACCAGATCGTGGGGCCGATGTTGCCCGCTCTGTCGAAGAGCGCCGCGCGGTGCGGGCCGAGGAACCAGTCTCGCCGGGTCCATCCCATGCCGGTGGGGTCGAGTGCGGGGAGCAACGCGATCCATGGGTCCGGCGCATCGACGGGCTCGAGGTCGTCCGCGAGGAGGTGGCCCGTGCCGTCCGCGCTCTCGACCTCGACGGTGCCGGCGGCGGCGAGGGCCCGCTTCGTCTCTGCCACGGTCCAGCCGGCCCACCACTTGAGGTCGTCGGCCGGCGCGGGACCGTAGGCGTGCAACCACTGGCGCGCGAGCTCGGCCTGCGCGGTGTCGGTGGCGAGGTCGGGGATGCCGCCGGGGAGCCACGACTCCGCCGGCGCCCAGTGGTACTGGGTGCTCAGCCACGACCCCCGGGGCCGGCCGCGCACGATGCGGCCGTCGGCGGCGAGCAGGAAGAGCACCCGCGTCGACGCGTTGACCTCGCCCTGCCACCTGCCCTGGCCGACGACGATCCTGCGTGCGAGCTCCGGGACGTCGGACGAGAGCGCGGCGGCCGTCGCCTCGCCCCTGGCGGCGAGCGCTTCCACGGTGGCGCGCTCGACGCCGGCGAGCCACCTCTCCGGGCGGGTGGTGAACCCCGACTGCGTCACGAACGTGAGCAGCTTGGTGCGCTCCCTGCGCGCCACCGTGCGCGTGCACGCCGCCTGGACCACGGGCACGAGCGGAGCGGGCACGACGAAGACCGTGCGCCGCATACCGAGCATCCGGACGACGGAGCGTTCGTCGTAGAGTGCGTGCTCGATCGACGCGACCGTGGCGCCGTCGAGCCGCGCCGCCGCCGACAGGTAGACCGACGCGGGATCCGTCGCGTGCAGGGCGAGCACCGCCGTGGCGGCGTCGGCCGCCGTCGTGCCCGCCCGTCCGGGAGCGAGCCGGTGCCGGAGCCCCAGCCTGGCCCTACGCTCGGACCGGTCGATCACCCGCATCGGTCGCCCTTCGTCGTCGCAGGCGCGGTCGCTCCGGCATGTGGAAGTCGATGATCTTGGCCGTGATCATGTTGTTGACCACGGCGACGAGCGGCACCGCGATCACGGCCCCGAAGATGCCCGCGATGAGGCTGCCCGCGGTGACCGACAGCAGGACGGCGAGCGGGTGGACGCGCACGGCGCGGCTCATCACGATCGGCTGGAGCACGTGTCCCTCGGCCTGGACGGCGAGGAGGATCACCCCCAGCACGATCACTGCAACGATCGGGCCCTGCGACACCAGTGTCAGCCCGACGGCGAGGGTTCCCGTGATCGCGAGACCGAGGAGCGGCACGAACGCACCGAGGAACACCAGCACGCCGACGGGGACGGCGAGAGGCACCCCGGCCACCAGGAGGGTGACGGTGACGGCGACGGCGTCGGTGAGCGCGATGACGATGGTGCCGCGCACATAGTGCCCGATGGTGCGCCATGCGACCTCGCCCGCCTCGTTCATCCGTGCGCGCGACGCGCTCGGGAGCCGCTTGGTGAACCAGCTCCACATGCCGTTGCCGTCGAGCAGCAGGAAGAACGTGCAGAACGCGGCGAGCGCGATGCCACCGACGAGCTCGACGGTCGTGCCGAGGCCGGCGACCGCGCCGGTCGCGATGCGGTTGCGGTTCTCGTTGATCGCGTCGCCGAGCTGCGAGGTCAGCTGGTTCACCTGGTCGGCGTCGATTCGAAGGGGGCCCTCGGCGAGCCAGGTCTCGGTCTGCTCGACGACGTCCTTGACCTGCTGGGTGAGCGCGGCGGCGTTGCTGTTCACCTGGGTGCCGACGAAGACGCCGAGGCCGGCGAGCACCGCGAGGCCGAGCACGAAGACGATCGTCGTCGACAGCAGGCGCGGGACGCCGTGGCGGTTGAGCGCGGCGACGAACGGGTACAGCAGCGCCGTGACGAGCAGTCCGATGACGAACGCGATCGCGACGACCTTGACGTGGTAAAGAAGCCACATCACGACACCGACGAACGCGATGACGACGATCAGCCGCCAGGCCCAGTCGCTCATCACACGCAGTGCCCAGGGCGCTCGTGCCGGCGGCTCGGGCGGCTCGGGCGGCGGTGCGGGTGCCGCTGGTGGAGGAAGACGCCTCGCGCGCCGTCCGAACAGCCTCATGGGTCCCCCTCGGGTGCGGGTGCCGACCGATTCGACTAGAAGGTAGCCGTTCGCGCAGGGCGGGGACCGGCACCTCGCGACGTGTTGCGACAATCCTCCGGACGGCGCGGGGGGACCGCGTGTCGGCACGCGGACGGGAGACGTCGAGTGAGCCGGATCAGAGTGGGTGCGGCAGGCGCGCTGCTGGTGGCGGCGGTCGTCGTGCCGGCGGTCCCGGCGCACGGAGTGCACGCCCAGGCGGCACCGGAGATCGACTGGACCGGCCCGTGCGACTACGCGGACACGCTGGAGTGCGGCACCCTCCAGGTGCCCCTCGACCACGCCAGGCCGGCGGGCGACAGGATCACCCTCGCGGTCGAGCGGCATCTGGCGACCGGTTCGGGCGCGAAGCTCGGCAGCATCCTCGTCAACGCCGGTGGACCGGGCGCCGCCGGACTCACGTTCTCCGCCGACGTCGCCAGGCGGCTCGGTCCGCGGGTGGCCGAGCGGTACGACATCGTCTCGTTCGCGCCGCGCGGGGTCGGCCCGAGCAACCCGATCCAGTGCTTCGCCGACGACGCGGCGTACGAGTCGGCCTGGGGCGGGGTGCAGGACGTCCCGCTGTCGAAGGAGGAGCAGGACCGTTCGCTCGACGCCGCGGTCGAGGAGGCCACCACGTGCCGCGACAACCAGCTCGAGCTGCTGCAGCAGATGAGCACCCTCGACGTCGCCCGTGACCTCGACCTGCTGCGCCAGGCGGTCGGCGACGAGAAGCTCAACTACGCCGGCTACTCGTACGGCACCATGCTCGGTGCGGTCTACGCGAACGTCTTCTCGCAGCGGGTGGGGCGGTTCATCCTCGACGGCCCGGTCGACCCGGCCGCACGTGTCAGCCAGCGGGTGGAGAACAAGCGGGCGCGGGCCGAGGGCTTCGAGATCGCGCTCGACGGGTTCCTCGCAGCGTGCGCCGAGCTGGGTGCACCGACGTGCGCGTTCGCCGCGGGCGACCTCACCCCCGCGCAGAAGTTCGCCCGGCTGCGCGACGAGCTGCGCAAGGGCCCGGTCCAGGCGGGCTCGGGCGAGTGGATCACGATCTCGACCATGACGAACGCCGTCGGCGGCGTCCTCTACAGCCGGGCCGACCTGGCCGAGGCAGCGGCCGGGCTCGAGGAGATGTACGGCATCGTCTTCGGCGCGCAGGCGCGGGCGGAGAGCACGCGCACTCTGCGGCTGCCGTCGATCACGGACGTCGACCCGAGGCTCGACCAGGTTCCGGGCACGCGCACGACGCCGGGCGACGCGTACGGCTACAACGGCAGCGACAGCTTCTTCGCCGTCAACTGCGCCGACACTCGGATGCCCCGCAACCGCGCGGAGTACCCGCGCATCGCCACGTCGTACGAGCTGACAGCGCCGACGTTCGGCACGGGGGAGGCCTTCAGCGAGGCCACGTGCGGCTTCTGGCCTGACGTCCGCGACCGCTACACCGGCCCCTGGAACACCACGACGGCCACCCCGATCCTCATCGTCGGCCAGACGCACGACCCCGCGACTCCGTACAGCATGGCGCAGCGGATGGAGCGGCAGCTCGGCAACGCGCGGCTGCTGACCGTCGACGGGTTCGGGCACTGCTCGCAGGACAGCAGGTGCGCGCAGGCGGCCCAGGCCGAGTACCTGCTGACCGGCGCGCTCCCCGCGCCCGGCGCCCGCTGCGACCAGGACCTCGGTCCGCTCGACGGCCCCGCGACCTGAGCACGCCACAGCCGGACCCGTGAGGCCACCAGGCCGGAGTAGGCCCCGCGCGCTCCCGGTCGTCGTCTACTGTCGGGGTGTGCAACGGTCTCGGCGGGTGTTCACCCTCCTGTTCGCGGCGGTCGTGCAGGCGACCGCGCTCGTCGCGCTGCACTGGGTCTTCGTCACCAGGGTCCGAGGCCAGTACGCCGACGCGATGTCGCTCGCCGGTGCGAGCATCGGCTTCCGGCACATCGACGACCTCGTCTACGGCGTGCTCGACGTCGTCTCGGTCGCCACAGTGATCGCCGGCATCGTGCTGATCGGCGTCGTCGCGCTGGTGCGCCGGCGGTTCGTGCTGGCGGCCGCGACCGCGATCCTGGTCGTCGGCGCCAACGTCACGACCCAGGTGCTCAAACGGTTCGTGCTCGACCGTCCCGATCTGGTCGACCTGTACCCCGGTGACGTGGTCGGCAGCGCCAGCAACACGATGCCGAGCGGGCACACGACGGTCGCGATGTCCGTCGCCGTCGCCTTCGTCCTCGTCGTGCCGTCCAGGGTCCGTGGCCTCGTGGCCGTGCTGGCGACCGGGTACGCCGCCGTCACCGGTGTCGGCACGCTCGCCGCGCGCTGGCACCGGCCGAGCGACGTCGTGGCCGCCTGCTGCGTCGTGGGACTGTGGGCGGCGCTCGTCGGGGCGTTCGCCGTCGCGAAGAAGGTGCCGCGCCGCACCGCACGCGACTCCGCCGGTCGCGTCGTCCCGCTCCTCGCCGTGGTCGGGGTGCTGCTGCTCGCCGCCGGCGCCGGCTGTCTCGCCCTGACCTGGCTGACCGGTCCCGGCGACCTCGGCCGTACCGAGCACTTCGTCGCGTACGCCGGCGGCGCCGCGGGGATCGCCGGGGCGTGCGCCGTGGTGATGGCCGGGGTGCTCGCGTTCGCGCCCTGGCTGGCGCCGGAACCTGCCCGCCCAGCGGCGAAGACCCAGGCGCGCCGCGACCGGGTCGCCGGCTGACGGGCGCCCACGCTTCGCCGTGTCGGCAGTCATTTCCTCCAACGACTTCGCTGGCCTGTTGTGACCAGTTCCAATGATTGCGTCGTCAACTGCTTGACCTAGGGCGAGTTGGTGCGACACTCACATGGGACACATTCTGGTCACGCTCGGAGGCGAACTTGAGTGAGGCCGAGGCGCCGAGAGCCGGCCGGACCCTGCACCCCCGGCTCCACCTGGACGAGTTGCTGCGCCAGCTCCAGGACCAGATCGACGCTGTCGTCTCCGCCCGCGACCGGATGCACCAGCTGCTCGAGGCCGTCGTGTCGGTCGGCAGCAACCTCGACCTCAGGGACGTCCTCGACCGCATCGTGACCGCGGCGGTCGAGCTCGTCGACGCCCGCTACGGCGCACTCGGCGTGCTCGACGACACCGGCGAGAGGCTGACCGAGTTCAGGTACCGCGGTGTCGAGCGCGCGGAGGCGGACGGCATCGGCCACCTGCCGTCGGGCCTGGGCATCCTGGGCGTCCTGATCAAGCATCCGCATCCGCTGCGGCTCGGCGACCTCGCCGAGCACCCCGACTCGTACGGGTTCCCCGAGAACCATCCCCCGATGCGCACCTTCCTGGGCGTACCCATCAGGGTCAGGGGCACGGTGTTCGGCAACCTCTACCTCACGGAGAAGCGGGGCGACCGCGAGTTCGACGAGGCCGACGAGAGCATCCTCGAGGCGCTGGCCGCCGCGGCGGGCATCGCCGTCGAGAACGCGCGGCTGTACGAGGCCGCGCAGCTCGGCGAGAGATGGCGGATCGCCTCGTCCGAGGTCGTGTCGGCGCTGCTGTCCGGCACCAACACGGTCGAGGTGCTCGAGCTGGTGGCGGAGCGCGCGCGGGAGCTCGCGGACGCCGTGCAGGCCAACGTGCTGCTGCCCGCGGATCGCGACTCCACGCTGCGGATCGTCGCGGCGGCGGGCGAGGACGCGCCGCTGCTGACCGGCATCACGGTATCGATGGACGACGGCCGCGCCGGCGCCGTGTACGAGTCCGGCGTGCCCGAGTCGTGGGGCACGTACGACTCGGCACCCGTCCGGCGGCTGGCCGAGATCGTCACCATCGGCCCGCGCCTGGTGGTGCCACTCGGGGAGACCGGCCAGACCCGTGGGGTTCTCGTGACGTACAACCGGCCCGGCGTCCCGTTCTCGCCACTGGTGCTGGAGACGCTGAACGCGTTCGCCGAGCAGGCGGCGGTCGCCATCGAGCTGTTCGAACGCCGCCGCGACGCCGAGATGCTGTCGGTGTACGAGGACCGCGACCGGATCGCGCGCAACCTGCACGACCTGGTGATCCAGCGGCTGTTCGCGACCGGCATGGGGATCGAGAGCGCGAGCAGGCTCGTCGGCGTCGACCCGGTGACCGCCGCCGAGCGGCTGGGCAGAGCGGTCGACGACATCGACCACACGATCCGCGAGATCAGGTCGACGATCTTCGCCCTGCAGAACCCCGCGACGACCGAGCGACGGCTGCGTTCCCGCATCCTCGACGTAGTGGCGGAGTCGACCCCGGCGCTCGGCTTCGAGCCCTCGGTGCGGTTCGACGGGCTCGTCGACACGATGGTCCCCGACGACGTGAGCCAGCACCTGCTCGCCGTGCTGCGCGAGGCTCTGGCCAACGTCGCGAAGCACGCGCGCGCAGGCTCGGCCTCGGTGCACGTCGTGGTCGACAAGGATGTGCGGCTGGAGATCCGCGACGACGGCGTCGGGCTGGCGCCTGAGGGCAGGCGCAGTGGTCTCACGAACCTCGAGGCACGCGCCCGCATGCTCGAGGGGTCGTTCACCGCGGTCGCAGAGCCACCGGGCACCGTGCTGCGCTGGCGCGCCCCGGTCGCGGCACACTGACGGCGCCCCGTTCCTCACCCGAACACGTTGCTGGGTGGTTGCCGGAGAGGACCGGCAACCACCCAGCACCCCCGTGTCCCCGCTACTACAGGCCGCTTGACGCCCCCAAGACGATCGGCCTTGCGTCAATTGGACGTCACCCGGACCGGCGACGCAGAGAGCACTAGGTCATTTCTCGGGGGGACCTTGGTCCCCGGCTCCGGGGCCCCGGTCGATCCGCAGCCGCGTCGCCAAGATCGCGGCCTGGGTCCTGCGCTGGAGCCCGAGCTTGGTGAAGATGCTCGAGATGTAGTTCTTCACGGTCTTCTCGGCGAGGAAGAGCCGGTGTCCGATGGCGCGGTTGGTGAGTCCCTCGCCGATCAGCTCGAGCACCTGGCGCTCCTGCTTGGTGAGCCGCTCGAGCGGGTCACGGTGCGCGGCGTCGGCTCGCAGCCGGTCGAGCAGCCGTGCCGTAGCGGTGGGGTCGAGGAGCGACCGCCCGCCGGCGACCGTGCGGACGGCGTCGACGATGCCGGTGCCCCGCACCTCCTTCAGCAGGTAGCCGGCTGCGCCGGCGAGCACCGCCTGGAGCAGCGCCTCGTCGTCGGCGAACGAGGTGAGCATGAGGCACACGAGGCTCGGCGCCTGGTTGCGGAGCTCGCGGCAGACGGTCACGCCGTCGCCGTCGGGCAGCCGCACGTCGAGGATCGCGACGTGCGGGCGGGTGGCCACCGCGCCGGCGATCGCCTCCGCCGCCGTGCCGGCTTCGCCGACCACCTCGATGTCGGGCTGGTCGGAGAGCATGGCGCGGATGCCCTGCCGCACGACCTCGTGGTCGTCGAGCAGGTAGACGCGGATGGGGGCTTCCTGCACACCGCAACCGTACCGGCGGGCGTCCGACCGGGCCAGGGACCAACGTCTCGTGCGCCTGACACCGATCGCCGGGCGACTGCTTGGCAGACGACACGCTGAGCGGGGACCTTCGCCCCTGGGCAGGTGCGATCCAGCACGCCAGCGTGGTCGGCAACGGTCACCAAGGGGGCAGATATGCAGGATTCGCCCGGGCTCCTGTGCCTTGAGCCCGCGGAATGCTTGCGTCTGCTCGACACTGTCAGGATCGGTCGCATCGTCTACACCGATCGTGCCCTGCCCGCGGTGCTGCCCGTGACGTTCGTCGTGCGCGGTGGCGACCTGATGATCCGCACCGGTCCCGAACGCAGGCTCGCCGCGGCCACCGACACCGTGGTCGCGTTCGAGGCCGACGAGTTCGACGACGCCGGCCGGCGCGGCTGGAGCGTCACCGCCGTGGGACGCGCGATCGCGGTGACCGACCCGGCGGAACGCGCGGAGATATCAGCCCTGCCGCTGCCCGCCTGGGCTCCCGCGGCGCAGAGCACGTACCTCAGGATCGAGATCGAGCTGCTGAACGGTCACCGCATCGAGAGCATCGAGGCACCGGAGACCGCGCCGTGCACCGACGGCACCGGCCCCGCGGCGGAGCCCTCCTGACCCGGGCCTGCTCCCTCAGTGGGGGCGGGGGACGGCGACCACGTCGTACGGGGTCGTCGGTTCCGGTGGGGTGGTGAAGCGCGCGTTGGGCAGGTAGAGGCGGCCGCCGAACGAGGCCACCGTCGTCGGGACGTCGAAGCGCGGGTCGGTGACGCGGCGGTCGACCCGAGCAGTGGTGCCGTGGTGGTCCAGGCGAAGCACGGCGATCTGGTTGGCGCGGTTCTGCACCGCGTACAGGGTGTGTCCGTGGCGGAGGAGCCCGTCGCCCATGAGCAGCGACTCGCCGCCGAGGTCCACCGCCCTCGTCCGGCCGGTCCTCGGGTCGACCCGGAACAGCAGGCCGGTGTTGGACTGGACGATCAGCAGCCCGCGTCCGTCCGGGGTGGTGACGATGCCGTTGGCGTTGACCACGTCGGGCGCGTACGCGATGTCACCGGACAGCGGGAGGCGGTCGACCTCGGCGGGACGCGGCAGCCGACCGTGGCGGCCGAGAGGGAGCCGGTACAGGACCGGGTTGGTCGAGTCGGTGAACCACGCGGCGTCACGGGTGAGCACCACGTCGTTGACGAAGCTCGCTCCGGTCGCGAGCCGGTAGCTCGCCAGCAGCCGCCCGCTGCGGCCGTCGATCACCCGGGCGTCACCGCCGGAGCCGCCGGCCACGAAGAGGCGGCCGCGGGGGTCGGTCTTCATGCCGAGCGACGGCGTGCCGGGACCGTCGGCGATCACCGTGCCGCGGCCGGTGACGAGGCTGGCGCGGTAGACGGAGCCGTCGGCGCGGGAGCCGAAGTAGGCGACGGGGCCCGGGCCGATCGCGATGCCCTCGGGCTGGAAGCCGTCGGGGAGCGGGAACGTGGCGGGGAACGTCCGCCCGTGCGCGGTCCGTTCACGATCCCCGTCGTCGAGGGTCGACGCCCCCACCGACCCGACAGGTACGGTCGCCAGCGCGAGGCCGGCGACGACGGCGCTGAACAGTCTCTTCGTCCGCATGAGTGTCTCCTCGAAGAGCGGGTTCACCTCAAGGTACGGAGAACGGCGCCTGCCGGTTCAGCCGAGGCGGGAGGTGACGCGCTCAGTGGGCGATCCAGCCGCCGTCGACACGCAGTGTCGTGCCCGTGACGTAGCGGGACGCGTCGCTCGCCAGGTAGACCACCGCGCCGCCGAGCTCCGCGGGGGTGCCGATCCTGCCCTGCGGGATCTCGCCCAGGATCCGCTCGCCCCACCTGCTCGCCACGAGGCCGGACGACAGGTCGGTGTCGAAGTAGCCGGGCGCGAGCGCGTTGACGCGGACGCCGCGGTCGGCCCACTCGACGGCCAGCACGCGGGTGAGGGCCTCGAGCGCGCCCTTGCTCGCGGCGTACGCGGCGATCCTGGGGAACCCCGCTGTGCCGTGCACCGAGGTGATGTTGACGATGCTGCCGCCGCCGGTGGGGAGCATCAGCCGCCCGGCGGCGCGGCAGCAGTAGAAGGCGCCGTCGAGGTTGACGTCGAGCACGTCGGACCACTCGTCGTCGGTGACCTGTTCGGTGCGCGTGAACGTCGGGCTGATGCCCGCGCAGTTGACGAGGACGTCGAGACGGCCGTACGCCTCGACCACGCGGTCGGCGGCGCCGTCGACGGTGGCCGCGTCGGCGACCGAGCCGGGGAGCGTGAGCACCTCGTGGTCGTCCGCGGCGAGCTCCTTCGCGAGCGACTCGAGGTCGGCGACCGTACGCGAGGTGACGGCGATCGTCGCACCGGCCGTGGCCAGGGCGGTCGCCATCGCACGGCCGAGACCCTTGCCGGCCCCGGTGACCCACGCGACCTTGCCGGTCAGGTCGAAGTCGCTCGGGATGCTCGTCACGGCTGGCCGACCTCCTCGGCGTCGGCGTCCACCGTACGGTACGCCCGCGCGCCCGCTTCGTCGCTCGCCTCCGGCAGGTGCCGCGGGGACCGGCGCCGTGCTGCTCTCGGCGTCGCGGCCCCTACCTGCGGCTCGTTCCTCAGCTCCTGCGCTCACGTGTCCGCAGCTCCCGCTTGAGCACCTTGCCGGTCGGCGTGCGCGGAAGCTTCTCCACGAACGTGAACGCGGCCGGCGCCTTGAACCTCGCCAGCCGCGCCGTGCAGAACTCGCGGAGCACGGCGGCGTCGGCGAGCGCTCCGTCGCGCAGTACCACGAACGCCTGCGGCACCTCGCCCCACCGCGCGTGCGGCATGCCGACGACGGCGGCCTCGACGACGTCGTCGTGCTCGTAAAGCACGCGCTCGACCTCGGGGGTGGCGATGTTCTCGCCGCCGGAGACGATCATGTCCTTCTTGCGGTCCTCGACGTAGAGGTAGCCGTCGTCGTCAAGCCGACCGACGTCGCCGGTGTGGAACCAGCCGCCGCGCAACGCCGCGGCCGTGGCGGCCTCGTCGCGCCAGTAGCCGGAGAACACCTTCGGCCCGCGCAGCGTGATCTCGCCGAGCTGTCCCGGCGGCAGCTCGTGGCCGTCGTCGTCGACCACGCGCACCTCCAGGTGGATGACGGGACGGCCCACCGATCCCACCTTCGAGAGCACGTGCTCCGGATCGTTGAACGTGTCACCGGAGACGGTCTCGGTGAGGCCGTACGCGTCGGAGAACCAGGCGTTCGGGAAGGCGCGGATGATCCGTTCGACGAGGGGCTCAGGCATCTTCTCGCCGCCGCCGATGACGAACCTGATCGACGAGGTGTCGAAGTCCGCGAGGTCGGGCACGTGCAGGATCGCGTTCATCATCGCCGGCGCCAGCCAGACGTTCGTGGGACGTTCCGCCGTGATCAGCTCCAGCGCACCGCGCGCCTCGAACTTGCGCTGGATCACGAGCGTGCCGCCGGCCTGCAGGGTGGCGATGCCCGGCAGGTCGAGCCCGCCGACGTGGTACAGCGGGCCGCAGACGAGGGTGACGTCGGTGGAGGTGATGCCGAACTCCACGAGGTGGCCGAAGTTCTTCCACAGCACGTTGCCGTGGCTGACGCAGACACCCTTGGGACGCGATGTCGTGCCCGAGGTGTACATCAGCCGCTGCAGGTCGTGCTCGCCGACCGGCTCGGCGGGGACGAACGCGTCGGGGTGCGCGGCGACGACGCCCTCGTACGCCGTCCAGCCGGACGGCGCGTCCTCGCCCAGCAGGATCCTGTGCCGCAGCGCGGGAAGTGCGGGCGTGACGAGGTCGATGTCGGACCGGAATGCGTCCTCGGTGACGATCGCGACCGCCCGGCCGTGGTCGAGGATGTACTGCCACTCCGGCGGCGCGAGCCGGTAGTTGAGCGGGAGGAACGCGGCGCCGAGCCGGTTCACCGCGAACACCGTCTCGAGGAACTCGATGTGGTTGTACGCCAAGATCGCGACGACGTCCCCGCGTCCGACACCTCTCTCGCGCAGGGCTGCGGCGAGTGAGCAGACCCGCGCGTGCAGCTCGCGGTTGGTGACGAGCCGGCCGTCCTGGCGCAGCGCGATCGCGTCCGGGTAGCGGCCGAGGTTGTGGTCGAGCATCGTCGCGAGGTTGTACACGGCGTCCCCCGGATCAGTGCGTGCCGTCGGATGTCCTGGCATGGAAGCTGTGCAGCGCGTCCCCGCCGCGACCGAGGTGGATGGCGCTCGTCATGCCGCCGTCGACGACCAGGTCGGTGCCCGTCACGTAGTCGGCCGCCGGACTCGCGAGGTAGGCGACGGCGGCGGCGATGTCGTCGGGCTCGCCGATCCGGCCCCACGGGGTCGCGGCGACGGTGGCCGACCTGATCTCCTCGGTGGCAAGGGTGTCGCGGTTGAGTCCGGTGTGGACGACGCCCGGGCTGACCGAGTTGATCCTGATGCGCTGCGGCGCGAGTTCGGCGGCGAGCTGCCTGGTGATCGCCAGGACACCGCCCTTGGCCGCGGTGTACGAGGGGAAGCCGTACCCGACGTGACCGGCGATCGACGCCACCTGCACGATCGCGCCGCCGCCGGCAGCCGCCATGGCGGGGACGACCCGCTTCAGCAGGACGAAGTAGCCGGTGAGGTTGACGTCGACGACCCGGCGCCACTCGTCGAGTGTCGTCTCGAGCAACGCCTTGCGGACGACGATGCCCGCGGCGTTGACCAGCACCCGGGGCGGTCCGATCCGGTCGGTCGCCTCGGCCACCGCCCGTGTCACCTGGGCCTCGTCGGTGACGTCGGCGGTCAGATCGAGGGCCGTGCCGCCGGCCTCCTCGATCGCGCCGCGGGTCTTCGCCGCGGACGCGCCGTCAGCGTCGAGCAGCGTCACCGCCGCTCCGGCGCCGGCCAGACGCAGCGCGCACGCGCGCCCGATGCCGGAACCTGCTCCCGTCACCACCGCACAGCGTCCGGTGAACTCGTTCGAAGGCATCGTTGTCACCCCATGAAGTAGCCGCCGTTGACGTCGATCACTGTTCCTGTCATGTAGCTCGCCGCGGGCGAGGCGAGGAACGCCGCCACCCCGGCGATCTCCTGCGGCGTGGCCAGCCGGCCGAGCGGGCAGTAGTCGGGCTCGTAGCCGCGGCCGGTGATCATGTCGGTGTCGACGGCGCCAGGCGCGATCCCGTTGGCGGTGACGCCGGCCGCGGCCTGCGTCCTGGCCAGCCACCTGACGACGGCGTGGACACCGCCCTTGCTCGCCGCGTAGTGCGGGCCGGCCAGCACGCCGCCGATCTTGCCGGCGACCGAGCCGATGCACACCACCCGGCCGCCGTCGCCGGCGCGCAGCAGCGGCAGCGCCGCCTGCACGCACCACAGCGTGCCGGCGAGGTTGACCGAGAGCACCGTGTCCAGCTCTGCCTCGGTGAGCTCGTCGAGCGTCGGCGAGTCGCCGTAGACGCCGGCGGCCGTGACGAGGATGTCGAGGTCCGCGTCGTCTCCGCCCGCTCCGGCGACGGCTGCCGTGACGGCGGCGCGGTCGGTGACGTCGACCCGCCCGCCGGTCGCCGACCCGCCCTCGGCCGTGACCAGCTCGACCGTGTCCGTGGTGTCGAGCACGTCGAGGACCGTCACGGTCGCACCGGCGCGCGCGAGCTCGACCGCGACGTGGCGGCCGATGCCACGTGCGCTGCCGGTGACGACCGCGCGGTCGCCGCGCAGCGAGCCGGGTCCCTCGGGGTGCAGGACTCCAGGCGTCACGACGTCTCGTCCGCCTTCTCGCGGGCGGCGAGCTCCTCCATGAGGACAGGGACGCCGAGGGTGCAGCTGTGGATGCCGAGCACGCTGGTCAGCTCGAGCACCTCCATGACCTCCTCCTTCGTCGCCCCGTACTTCAGCGCGTTGCGGATGTGCACCCGCAACCCCGGCTCGTACAGATGCGTCGTGGAAGCGTCGATGGCGGTGTAGATCAGTTCCTTGACCTTCGGCTCGAGCACGCCCGTGCGCCACGGCACCGCCGAGAAGTTCAGGTACGACTCGAAGAAGTCGGGGTCGAGCTGCAGCAGGCCGTCCCAGATGTGGCTCCAGTAACCACGTTCCTCGATGAACTTCTCTCTCAGCTCGCGCTGCCTGTCGGTGAGCTGCGCTTCGGCCATGACGGTCCTCCGTTCGCTCAGGCGCCCGTACGGTCGGCTCGGCGGGCGGCAGTCGCCTCATGGTCGACGACGAGGCCCTCGGGGTCCGTCGCCGGATCGCCCTGGATCACCACGCCGTACTGACGGTACGCGCCCTCGATGCTGACGTACTCGTCCCTGACGTCGTCGCGTACGCGCTCCGGGTCGCGGGTGAACGGGTCGCCCCAGCCGCCGCCACCGTTGGTGACGTAGCGGAACACCGCGCCCGGCCTGGTCTGCCAGACCGACGTGGAGGCGAAGTAGAAGTACTCGCCGTTCTCCGGGTCGACCGCGTTGGTCTGCGGGTCGAGGACGCCGGCGATGGGGACGGCCGATCGGTAGACATCGCGGTCGAGTCCGATCAGGTCCCGCCGCTCGGTGACGTCGAACGCGTCCTTCTCGAAGAACCACACCGCGCCGTTCGCGCCGTCCCCGCCGCCGTACACGCCGACCCCGCTGCTGCGCTTGGTGTGCAGGGGGCTCGACCAGTGCTCGGCGTCGCGCAGGTACATGGTGTCCTTCAGGACGGCGGCCCCGCCGCGGTTGGCGCCCGCACCGGCGGTGTCGATGGCGTACTCCTTCCGCAGCACCACGCCGGGCACGTCGGACTCGACCGCCTCCGTCGCGGGGTCGAGGTTGTTCGCCAGCGAGATCGCCGTGTAGCTGTCGCCGTCCGCGAGACGTGTCGCGCCCCACGGCCCGTGCTCGCCGCCGCACTGCGCCGTGGTCACCCACGGTGTGCCGTCCTCCATGACGCCGTGGGCGTTGTGGATGCTGAGCGAGCCGTAGTCGCCGCCGATCGCGTTCGCGCCCAGCGCCTTCTCCAGCGCGCGGAAGATCGCGAGCAGGACGGGCATCGAGCTCTCCCAGTACAGGAAGACCGCGCCGTCGGGTGGTGTCGCGCTGATGAACGTGCCCGGCGGGATGACGACGTCGATCGGCCGGTACGAGCCCGACGTGAACCGCGTCTTCGGATCGATGAGGAACTTCAGCGCGACGCCGACGGCGGTCTTGGTGTCGAGGATCCCGCAGTTGATGCTCGTCCGCGCCTGCGGCGAGGTGCCGCTGAAGTCGACCTCGATGTTGCCGCCGGCCTTGCGCAGCGACAGTTTCAACCGGTACTCGACGCTGTCGTCGATGCCGTCACAGTCGATGCCCTCCTCGGCCTCGTAGACGCCGTCGGGGAGCTGCTCGATGGCGTCCTGCATCGACTCGGCCGAGACGTCGCAGCTGTACCTGATCGCGCCGAGGAACGCGTCGATGCCGTACCTCTCGATGCTCTCCTTGATCAGCCGCTCACCGAGCAGGAGGTTCTGGTAGATCGTCTTGATGTCGGGCAGCAGCAGCGCCGCCATCCGCGCGTTGTCGAAGATGAGGTTGAACGACGACTGGATGGGCTTGTCGTCGCGGTAGAGCAGCATCGGCGCGATGACGAGACCGTTCTCGTACACGTTGCGCTTGGTGGCACTGAAGCCCGCGGGCACGATGCCGCCCATGTCGAGCTGGTGCGCGCGCAGCGTCACGTAGGTCACCGGGCGGCCCTCGTGGAAGACCGGGCGGATGAAGCAGATGTCGTTGACGTGGTTGCCGGTGCGATACGGGTCGTTGGCGATGATCACGTCGCCCTCGCGTACCTCGTCGGGCCCGTACTCCTCGACGGTGTTGCGCACGGCTTCGGCCATCGTGCCGAGGAACAGCACGAGGCTGTTGCTGACCGCGCCCATCGGGTAGTTGTGCTCCCGCGGTCCCGTGATCGTGGCGGCGAAGTCGTACCAGTCGCGCAGGATCATGGAGAACGCGTTGTTGAGCAGGTCGGTGCACATGTGCTGGACGATGTAGCGCATCCGGCTCGACAGCACCGAGGCGGTGAAGCGGTCGGCGCCGTACGCGTCGGTGAACTGGTCGTCGGTCATCTCCTTGAGCTGGAGGCGCCCGTCGTCGGTGTTAGTCATCGTCGTCGATGCCCTTCGTCCTCGGGTCGTCAGATCCTGGTGATGCGCAGCTCGCCGTACGTGCCCACGCGTGCGCGCTGACCCGCCAGCAGGAAGGTGGTCGACAGGGGTTCCCTGATGATCGCGGGCCCCTCGATCTCGTCGCCACGGCGAAGGTCGTCGCGCTGGTACTCCCGGGCCTCGATCGTTCCGTCGCCGAGGTGGCGGAGCTGGAGGGTGCGGGTAGGCGTCGGCGCACCGCCGTCGCGCTCGGGCACCGTCGGGTACTCGACCTTGTCGGCCGTCACGACCGCGTCGACCCGGTAGGTGACGCCCTGGACCGGCAGCATCTCGAACCTGTTGCCCGAGCGCTTCTCGTACGCGTCGTGGAAGTTGGCGGTCATCGTGCTCACCGCGTCGGCGTCGATCTCGCCGTCGGGCACGCCGATGAACGGCGTCTCCCAGGTCTGGCCGGCGAGGCGTCCATCGAAGCTGCGGACGAAGGTGACCTCCTCGTCGCCGCCGGCGAGGCGCTGGCGCAACTGCTCCTCCATCTGCCGGTAGACCTTGTCGATCGACGTCGCCGCCTCGGGCGTGAGCATCGTGTACGCGCTCCTGCTGTCGGCGTACACGAGGTCGGAGCTGACCAGGCCGAGCGCGGAGAACAGGCCGGGGTGCGGCGGGACGATGACCTCCTTGGCATGCACGAGGTCGAGCGCCGCGGGCAGCAGCATCGGCCCGGCGGCGCCGTAGGCGACGAGGCTGTAGTCGCGGGGGTCGATGCCGTGCATGATCGCGATGTTGACGACGCCCTCGGCGATGTTGTTCAGGCCGATCCTGAAGGCGTAGCTCACCCGTTCCTCGTACGTGAGCGGGCTGTCGAGGCCCTCGAACGCGGTGCGGGAGAGCTCGGCGTCGAGCTTCATCCGGCCGCCCGCGAACCCGTCCGCGTCGATGACGCCCATCAGCAGGCAGGCGTCGGTGAGCGTCGGCTCGGTGCCGCCGAGCCCGTAGCACGCGGGTCCCGGGTCGGCGCCCGCGCTGCCGGGACCGACCTGGAGCTCGCCGGTCGGGGTGATCGTCACGAGACTGCCGCCGCCGGCGCCGATGCTGTCGACCTCGTTGGACAGCGCGTTGACGACGAGGTCGTGCTCGAGCTCGAACGTCGTGTTCACGAACGGCTCACCACCGGTCACCAGGCTCATGTCGCACGACGTGCCGCCGACGTCGGCGCACAGCAGGTTGCCGACGCCGAGCAGGCTGCCGAAGTGCGCGCTCGCCACCGTGCCCGCCGCGGGACCGGCGAACACGACCTTGAACGGGTACTGCATCGCGACGTCGGCCCGCACCAGATGGGCCGCGCAGTCGGCGAAGTTGAGGTCGCCGTCGAAGCCGAGCCCACGCAGCCCCTCGTCGAGCCGCGTGGTGTAGTCGTCGTAGATCAGCTTCATGAACACGTCGACCACGGTCGTCGACGCGCGGGCGTACTCCTTGGCGAGCGGGGAGACCTCGCTGGAGATGGAGACCGGGACGTCGCCGAGCTCCTCGCGGACGAGCTGGCGCAGCCGCTCCTCGTGGTGCCGGTTGAGATACGCGTTGATCAGGCAGATCGCGACGCCCTCGACATCGCACCGGCGCAGCACCGCGAGCTGCTCGCGGGCCTGGTCCTCGTCCAGCGGGATCAGCACCCCGCCGTCGGCGGTGAGGCGCTCCCTGATGCCACGGCGCAGGTAGCGGCGGACGAGCGGCCGGGCAGCGTCGCCGAACGGGCGTCGCCAGTTCGGGTCGGTCAGTGCCTCGAGTGGGCGCCAGGTGCGCCCGATGTCGAGGATGTCGCGGTGGCCGAGCGTGGTGAGGAAGGCGACCTTCGGCAGTCGCCTGGTGATGATCGCGTTGAGGCCGTGGGTGCTCGCGTGGTTGAAGACCGCGGAGTCGGCGACGCCGATCTCCTCGGCCCCGCGCAGCACGCCGCGCTCGGTCTCGCGGACGTCCGTGGCGACCTTCACCGTCGTGATCTTCCCGCCGGAGACCGAGACCACGTCAGTGAACGTCCCGCCTACGTCTACTCCGATCATGGACCTGTCCTTTCTGGGAGTCAGTCGACGGAGAGTCCGTCGGAGAGGAGGGTGATGGGACCGAGGAGGTGCCATGGCTCGCGACTGACCGAGCGCAGCGTCTGCTGGTGCTTGACGACCATGAACCAGCCGCCCTCGGTCAGCACCGGGTAGCGACGGAAGTCCGCCGCCGTGGATCCGGGAAAGTCGCGGCTCAGGTCGACGCCGAGCTCCCGCAACTCCGCTTCCGTCACTTCTTCGCGCTCGACCGAGGGGCCTCGCACCACGGTTCCCGTGTCGTCGCTCATCGGCCCACGCGCCCGCTTCGTCGCTCGCCTCCGGCAGGTGCCGCGGGGACCGTCGCCGCGCTGCTCTCGGCGTCGCGGCCCCTACCTGCGGCTCGTTTCTCAGCTCCTGCGCTCACCAAGACCTCCCGACGTCGTTGTCTCGCGGAGACGTTTCGTGTACCAATCGGTCTATGAAACTCTGATGGCAGCACTGTAGGACTCCGACAGCGGTGTGACAAGACCGTGAGGGAAGGTGCGAGATGGGCACTCGGGTGCAACTCGTGGTGAACGGCGGCGTGCGTACCGTCCGGCTCGACCATCCGCCGCTCAACACGTTCGACACCGCCATGCGGCGGGAGCTGGCCGCTACGGCGGTCTCGCTCGCCGACGACGCGGACGTCCGCGCAGTGGTGCTCTACGGCGGCGAGCGGACGTTCGCCGCCGGCGCGGACATCCGTGAGCTCGCCGCGATGGGCTACGAGGAGATGTACGGCTGGAACCGCGCGATCCAGCGCGCCATCGGTGCGTTCGCCGACCTGCCGGTGCCCGTCGTCGCGGCCGTCACGGGCCACGCTCTCGGCGGCGGGATGGAGCTCGCGCTCACCGCCGATTACCGCGTGGCGGCGGACGACGCGGTGCTCGGGCAGCCCGAGGTGCGGCTCGGCATCATGCCAGGATCCGGTGGCACGCAACGGCTGACCAGGCTCGTGGGTCCCGCGCGGGCCAAGCAGATCCTGATGACCGGTCGCCGCATCCCGGCCGCCGAGGCACTGCGGCTCGGCCTGGTCGACGAGGTGGTGCCGTCCGCCGAGGTGTACGCGGCCGCCCTCGCGTACGCCTCGCGGCTCGCGGTGGGCCCGCGGTTCGCGCTGCAGGCGATCAAGGAGGCCGTCGACCGTGGCGGTGACGGCCCGCTGGAGACGGGGCTGGCGCTCGAGCGCGCGTCGATCGCCGGTCTCTTCGCCACCGCGGACATGCGCACGGGCGTGGCGTCGTTCCTCTCGGACGGTCCCGGACGTGCCCGCTTCGGCGCACCGAAGGATCGGGGTTCCATGTAACCGCTGACCGTGCAGGAATACGGTGTGGTCCACCGGGCGCGTCGACGTCCTGACCGCGAGGAGCTCCATGCCACGACCGCCAGGACACGGCCCCGGCTACGAGGTGAAGCGACAGGAGATCATCGACGTCGCCGCGGTTCTCTTCGCCAGGAAGGGTTACGCCGCTACCGGCATCGCCGAGATCGGTACGGCCGCCGGCCTCGCGAAGGGCGCGCTCTACTACTACATCGGCTCCAAGGAGAACCTCCTCGTCGAGATCCAGTCACGGGTGCTGACGCCGCTGTTGCAAGCCGCGCGCCCGCTCGCCACGCTCGACGAGGACCCGGTGCTGCGGCTGCGGCTGGTGTCGGAGGTGCTGCTCGACAACATCTTCCGCCGCCTCGACCACATCTGGGTCTACGAGCACGACTACCGCCAGGTGACCGGCGACAGCCGCGGTCGCCTGCTCCGCCAGCGTCGCCAGTTCGAGCAGCTCGTCACGGGCCTGCTCGTCGAGGCGATGGACGCCGGCGCGTTCCGCCGGATGGACCCGCGGCTCACGGTGCTGCAGTTCCTCAACATGCACAACCACACCTACCAGTGGTTGCGCCCGAACGGCCCGTGGGACGCCGCCTTCCTGTCGCGCCAGTACTGCGCCACCCTCTTCGCCGGCTTCCGTACCGACGACTACGACCTCGCCGACCTGGAGGACCGCGTCGACCGCTTCCGCGCCGCTGTACCCAACCCGTGAGGGGCACCCCCACCGTGCCATGACGCGGTGGGGGTGCCCCTCACGGGCTCAGCGCCGGCGCCCCGCCGTCTCACCGCTCAGGTCGCCGCGACCTCGCGGACGGCTGTGGTGATCGTGTGCCGGTCCGGGAGCCAGGCGCGTTCGAGGCTCGGGGCGTAGGGGGCGGGGGTGGCAGCGGCGCCGACCCGGCGGACGGGGGCGTCGAGGGTCCAGAAGCCGTCGTACGCCGCGACGGCGGCCAGCTCGGCCCCGACGCCGAAGTCGGTGACGGCCTCGTGGGCGATGACCAGGCGGTTGGTCTTCGCCAGCGAGCGGAGCACCGTCTCCCGGTCCAGCGGGACGATGGTGCGCAGGTCGATCACCTCGACGCTGACGCCCTCGGCCGCCAGCGTCTCCGCGCTCGCCAGGCATTCGTGGACGAGCCTGGAGTACGACACCAGCGTCACGTCGGTGCCCTCGCGGCGCACCTTCGCCTTCCCCAGCGGCACCAGGTGGTCGGCGGGCGGTGCGGGACCCTGGTGGCCGTAGAGCAGGCGGTTCTCGACGAAGACCACCGGGTTCGGGTCGCGGATGGCGGCGCGCAGCAGGCCGTAGGTGTCCGCCGGCGTCGACGGCATGACGACGGTGAGGCCGGGGATGTGCGCGAGGACCGCTTCCAGGCTCTGCGAGTGCTGGCTGCCCGAGGAGCGTCCCGCGCCGAACTGGGTGCGGACGACGAGCGGCAGGCTCGCGCCGCCGCCGGTCATGAAGCGCAGCTTCGCCGCCTGGTTGAGCAGCTGGTCGAAGCAGACGCCGATGAAGTCGAAGTACATCAGCTCGACGACGGGACGCATGCCCGCGAGTGCGGCGCCGACGGCGGTGCCGATGATCGCGTTCTCGGAGATCGGGGTGTCGCGGACGCGGCCGGGGAAGCGTTCGGCCAACCCTCTGGTCAGCCCGAACACGTTGCCACCCTCACCCACGTCGATGCCCGCGAGGAACACCGAGTCGTCCGCCGCGAGCTCGTGCTCGAGCGCGGTGCGGACCGCGGCCGTCGTCTTGAACGTCTCGCCCGTCGCGTCCGGTGGCTCCGGCACGGGCTCGCGCGGCGTGATCACGTGGTGGTGCAGGGTCTCCGCCGCGGGCTCGGGTGCGCGCCGCGCGGCCTCGATGTCGTCGTCGACGAGCCCGGTCACCTCGGCGTCGATCGCGGCCACGTCCGCCGGCGTGGCCCCGTACGCGCGCATCCGGCCGGCCAGCATCGTGAGGGGGTCGCGTTCCTGCCACGACGCCAGCTCGTCGGACTCGCGGTAGCGCTGGGGGTCGCCCTCGTAGTGGCCGTGCCACCGGTAGGTCTCCGCCTCCAGCATGATCGGCCCCGCGCCGTCGCGCAGCCGGCCGACGAGCCCGCCCACGAGGTCGGCGACGGCGACGACGTCGTTGCCGTCGACCCGGTGGAACTCCACGCCGTAGCCGAGGGCACGGTCGGCGAGTGGAGCGCGGTGCTGGGCGCTGCTCGGTGAGAACTCCGCGTACCCGTTGTTCTCGCAGCAGAAGAGCACCGGCAGTCGCCACACGGCGGCGAGGTTGACGGCCTCGTGGAACATGCCCTGCGCCACCGCTCCGTCGCCGAAGAACGCGACCACGACGCCGCCCTCGCCGCGCAGCTGCGCCGCGGTTCCGGCGCCGGTTGCGATCGGCAGCCCGGCCGCGACGATCCCGTTCGCGCCGAAGACGCCGGACCGGGGGTCGGCGATGTGCATCGAGCCGCCGCGACCCGCGCAGGTGCCCGTCTGCCTGCCCATCAGCTCCGCGAACATCCCGGCCGGGTCGAGCCCCTTGGCGAGGCAGTGGCCGTGTCCACGGTGCGTCGACGTGACGACGTCGCGCGCGTCGAGCGGCCAGCACGCGCCGACCGCCGACGCCTCCTGCCCGATGGACAGGTGGAGGAAGCCGGGGATCTCGCTGTCGCGGTACGCCACCGAGGCGCGTTCCTCGAACGTGCGGATCAGGCGCATCCTGCGGTACATCTCGCGCAGCGCACCGAGGTCGTCGCCGACGCTCGTCGTGCGTGCCGGCAGGTCGACGTCGTGGGTCGACGTCATGCGCGTTCACCGTCCCGTCGCGAGGTCGTTCCGGTCACAGACTCTTGACAACCGAGCCGTAACGACGATTCTTGTACCGATCGTTCTAGAAAACAATAAGCTGGTGCCGGGAACGGTTTGGAGGTGGGACGTGCAGGCGCTGCGCTGGCACGCCAGAGGTGACCTCCGTCTCGACGACGTGCCCGAGCCCGCGGATCCCGGCCCCGGCGAGGCCGTGGTCGAGGTGGCGTACTGCGGGGTCTGCGGCACCGACGTGCACGAGTACGCCGCGGGCCCGAACATGATCAGGACCGACCCGCACCCGTTGACCGGTGCTGTTCCGCCGTTCGCGCTCGGGCACGAGCTGAGCGGCACCGTCGTCGCGCTCGGCCGGCCGGTGCCCGGTGTCGAGATCGGCACCCGCGTCGCCGTCGACCCGTGCCTGCGCTGCGGTTCGTGCTTCTGGTGCCTGCGCGGTGACTACCACATCTGTGCGAAGGGCGGCTCCGTCGGCCTCGCCTCACCCGGCGCGTTCGCCGAACGCGTCACCGTGCCCGCGTACGGACTCGTGCCGATACCCGACGCGGTCTCCGACGAGCACGCTGCGGCGGCCGAGCCCCTCGCCGTGGGTGTGCACGCCGTGCGGCGCGCGCAGATCGGTCCAGGCGACCAGGTGCTCGTGCTCGGTGCAGGACCGATCGGCGTCGCGGTCCTGCTTGCCGCACGGCTCGCGGGCGCCGCCGGCCTCTTCGTCAGCGAGCCGTTGGCGTCGCGTGCGGAGTGTGCACGCGAGCTCGGCGCGACAGAGGTGTTCGACCCGACCGTCACCGACGTGCGTCGCGAGGTCTTCCTGCGTACCGGCCGCGTCGGTCCCGACGTCGTCGTCGAGGCGACCGGACGCGCCGACGCCGCCGCGTCGGCGATCACGTCGGTACGCCGCGGCGGTCGCGCAGTGCTCGCCGGCGTCAGCGCGCAGGAGGTCACGGTCCCGCTCGGCGCGATCGTCATGTACGAGCGGACCGTCGTCGGATCGCTCGGCTACAACTACGACATCCCGCGCGTCCTGGCCCTGATGGCGGCCGGCCGACTCGACGCCGCCCCGTTCGTCACCGCCGTCTTCCCGCTCGCGGCCGGACCAGGCGTGTTCGCGGAGCTCGCCGCCGACCCAGGCCGGCACCTGAAGGTGCTGTTGACCCCGAAAGGCGACTGACCATGGACTTCGACCTGCCGGAGGAGACGCGGGCGCTGCAGCGGATGTGTCGCGACTTCGCCGAGAAGGAGATCGCCCCGCACGCCGCGGACTGGTCGGAGCGTTCGTACTTCCCGTGCGAGGTCTTCGCGAAGATGGGCGAGGTCGGGCTGATGGGCATGCTCGTCGACGAGGAGTACGGCGGTAGCAACGCCGGCCTCGTCGCGTACGTCGCGGCGATGGAGGAGATCGGCACCGCCGACCAGTCGGTGGCATCGGCGTGGAACGCGCACTCGACCATCGCGACGCTGCCGCTGGCGACGTACGGCACGGCGGCGCAGAAGGAGCAGTGGCTCGTGCCGCTGGCGACCGGGCGCAACATCGGTGCGTTCGGGTTGACCGAGCCGACGGCGGGGTCCGACGCGGCCGGCATCCGTACGCAGGCGCGCAGGGTGGACGGCGGCTGGGTGCTCGACGGCACGAAGATGTTCATCAGCAACGCGGGCACGCCGATGAGCCTCGGCGTCACCGTGCTCGCGGTGACCGGCACGACCGGCGAGGGGGCGAAGCAGTTCGGCGCGTTCTTCGTGCCGGAGGGCACGCCCGGGTACTCGAAGGGGCAGCCGCTGCGCAAGATCGGCTGGCACGCGCTCGACACCCGCGAGCTCGTCTTCCGCGACTGCTGGGTGGCGGACTCGCATCTGGTCGGCGACGAGGGCAGGGGCCTGCAGCAGTTCCTGCAGGTGCTCGACCCGGGCCGGATCAGCGTCGCCGCGCTGTCGCTGTCACTCGCCCGCGCGTCGCTGGAGCTGGCGCTGCGCTACTCCCAGCAGCGCGAGCAGTTCGGCCGCCCGCTGAGCCGCTTCCAGGCGATCGCGCACAAGCTCGCCGACATGGCCACCGAACTGGAGGCCGCGCGCTGGCTGGTCTACCGCGCCGCCTGGCTCGCCGACCGCGGTCGCCCGTACAGCAAGGAGGCCGCGATGGCCAAGCTGTACGCGTCGGAACTCGCCAACCGCGCGGCGAGCGCGAGCGTGCAGATCCATGGCGGCTACGGCTACGTCAGGGAGTCGGAGATCTCCCGCTTCTACGCCGACGCCAAGATCCTCGAGATCGGCGAAGGCACCAACGAGGTCCAGCGCAACGTCATCGCCCGCCTCCTCACCACCTGACCGAGTTGTCAGTCATCCATCGCCGCTGGTGCGGCGGCACCGGGCGGGTGACAAGGGTGGACTCGGTCGTGGTGTCGGTCGCTTCGCGGCCGCAACCCGTGAACGGCACCCTCACCATGCCCCGGCACGGTGAGGGTGCCGTTCACGGGTGCACGCCGAGGGTCGTCGGTGGAGCTTCACCTCACCGACGTGGACTTCACCTCGTCCCGGCACGAGGTGAAGTCCACGTTGATCACGTGCACGTGATCAAACGGTGCGGGCGGCGAGCCTATTGACGATTCAGTGGCAGGCGTCGCTCTAGCCGCGCCTGGTACTGACAACTCGCGGCGATGTGCGGTCGAGGAGCTCGTCGACCGGCAGGGCGAGGGCGTTCGCGAGCGCGACCACGGTGAAGAATGCCGGGGTCGCGATGCGACCGGTCTCGATCTTGCGCAGGGTCTCCGTCGACACTCCGGACACGGCGGCGACGTCGGCCATGCTTCGGTCGCCGCGGGCCGTGCGGAGTGCGGCGCCGAGGCGGCGACCGCGCTCGCGCTCGCCGGGCGTCAGTGGTGGTCGGACCATGGTGTGATACTAATACCGGGATTGTTATCCCACCAGCACCGGGAGGTCCGGCCATGGTCGAGCTGAAGACGCCGAGGGAGATCGACGCGATCGCGGCCGCCGGCGAGGTCGTCGCGGCGGCGCTCCTCGCGGTGCGGACGCAGGCGGCCGTGGGCGTACGCCTCGACCAGCTCAACGAGGTCGCGGCCTCGGTCATCCGCGGCGCCGGGGCGACTCCGGCGTTCCTCGGGTATACGCCGGGCTTCGCGTCGACGCCGTTCCCCGGCGTCATCTGCGCCTCGGTCAACGACGCCGCGCTGCACGGCATCCCCGGCCCGTACCGGCTGGCCGACGGAGACCTGCTCGGCGTCGACTGCGGCGCCGTCCTCGACGGCTGGGTCGCCGACGCCGCCGTGACGTTCTCCGTGGGCGAGCCACGCGCCGACGACGCCAGGCTCGTCGACTGCGCGTGGCAGGCCCTATGGGCGGGTGTCGACGCGGCGGTCGCCGGAGCGCGGCTCAGTGACGTCTCGGCCGCGATCGGTGCCGTGGGACGCGCGGGCGGCTACGGCATCTCCGTCGACTTCGGCGGGCACGGCGTCGGACGGGCGATGCACGAGTCGCCGTCCGTGCCGAACGAGGGGTCACCGGGTCGCGGCATGCGGCTGGCACCCGGGCTCGTCATCGCCGTCGAGCCGTGGTTCCTCGCCGGCGGCGACGACGGGTACGCGATCGACGACGACGGCTGGACGCTGCGCACTCGCGACGGCAGCCGCGCCGCCCACGTCGAGCACACCATCGCGGTGACCGAGGACGGCCCTCGCGTCCTCACGGCAGGGCCGGCCCGCGTCCCGGCCTGACCACCAACCCCCTGTTGGGGTCCCCGGTCGTGGTGCTGACCCCTGCCGGGGTCCCCAGCGGTGATGCGGGGACCCTGAGCACGGCGGCGTCCCGGCGGGGTCGCAGGCTCAGCCGGAGTGCAGGTCCAGGGTCGCTCGGAGCGTGCCGGCGATCTCGACGGTCGCGTCGCGGGCGGCGCGGCTGCCGCCGGCCATGCAGAGGAAGCCGTGCACCAGCGTCGGGAACCTGCGCAGCGTGGTCGGCGTGCCCGCGGCGCGCAGGGCGTGGGCGTACGCCTCGCCCTCGTCGCGCAGCGGGTCGAAACCGGCCGTCACGACGACGGCGGGTGGGAGGCCGGTGAGGTTGTCGGCGAGCAGCGGGGAGATGCGCGGGTCGTCGAGCGGGTGGCCCGTGGTGCCGACGTACTGCGTGAGATACCAGTCGATGTCGGCATCCGTGAGGTAGCAGCCCTGGGCGAACGACGTCGCAGACGGGTACGTGCCGACGCGGTCGGTGGTCGGGTACACGAGCAGCTGAGCGGCGGGCGCGCGCTCGCCCGCGCGGGCGAGCAGTTGGCAGGCGACGGTCGCGAGGTTGCCGCCGGCGCTGTCGCCGCCGACGGCGATCCGGTCGGCGTCGGCACCGAGTGTGGCCGCGTGGGCGTACGCCCAGCGGACCGCGGCGACCGTGTCGTCGACCGCGGCGGGGAACGGGTGCTCGGGTGCGCGCCGGTAGTCGACGGAGACGACGTGCACGCCCGCGTGCAGGCACAGCGACCGGCACGGCACGTCGTGGGTGTCGATGTCGCCGGAGACGTGCCCACCGCCGTGCAGGTAGACGAGCAGCGGCCGTGGGCCGGGCTCGCCGGGCGGCGGCCGGTAGTGCCGTGCGCGCAGCGGGCCGGTCGCGCCGTCGACCGTGAGCTCGTGCGTCGCGACCGGCGGCCCTGGCCCGGCCACGGTGGTGGCGTCCCGGCGCAGCAGGTCGCGCGCCTCCGCCGGCGTCAGCGCGTCGAGCGGTGGTGCGCCCATGCGCTCGCGCAGCGCGAGGATCAGCTGCGCCTGCGAGTCCATCGTCGCGCCGTCGACGTGGAAGGGACGGCCGGCGAGGCCGCGGCGCACCGGCTCGGGCAGCCCGGCGATCGCGCGGGCGGCGACGCTCTCGGCCCGCGCGAGACCCAGGAACGGTCTCACCGCGCCTCCTGCGCCTGCCGTGGCCGCGCGTCGACGCGGTAGGCGTACCTGTCGAACCGCGCCGTACGGCGGCGGAAGCCCGACACGAACGACGGCCACAGCGTGGTGTTGCGCCCGTGCTCGTCGAGGTACCAACTCCGGCACCCGCCGCGCACCCAGACCGTGCGACGCATGCGGTGCTGCACCGTCGCGTGGTACCGCTCCATCACCTCGTGCCGCACGTCGACGGCCTGCGCGCCGTGCCGCCGCAGGAACCCGACGGCGTCGCGGACGTACGCGAGTTGCGCCTCAGACATCAGCACGACGGACGTATGGCCGCCGCCGGTGTTGGGACCGAGCAGCATGAACAGGTTGGGGAACCCCGCCACCGTCGTGCCCTTGTACGCGCGCATGCCGTCGCGCCAGGTCTCGGCGAGTGTGCGGCCGTCGCTGCCGCGGATGCGTTCGGCGATCGGCGGGTTCGTGACCCGGAACCCGTGCCGCAGACGATGGTGTCGACCTCGCGTACGCCCCCGTCGTCGGTGACGACCGCGTGCGGCTCGATGCGCGCGATGCGCTCGGTCACCACGTCGACGTTGGGCTGCGTGAGCGCGGGGTACCAGGTGCTGGAGAGCACGACACGCTTGCAGCCCATCGTGTACGAGGGGGTCAACTTCGCGCGGAGCCGTTCGTCGGGCACCTGGCGCTCCAGCTGGCGTTCGGCGATCCGCTGGAACCCCTGCAGCGGCCGCTGGTCGACGGTGAAGCCGAACGCGTACATCTCGCGGCCGAGGAAGATGCCGGCGCGCACCAGCCGCTGCATCGGCGGGAGCGCGCGGTAGAGCCGGTGCTCGAACGCCGAGAGCGCCCGGTCGTGCCGCGGCATCACCCACGGCGGCGTGCGCTGGAAGACGTGCAGGCGTTCGACGACCGGTTGGATCTCGGGCACGAACTGCGCGGCCGAGGCGCCGCTGCCGATGACCGCGACCCGCTCGCCGGCGAGGTCGTGGTCGTGGTCCCACGCTGCCGAGTGGAAGAGGGTGCCGGCGAACGTGTCGAGGCCGGGGATCGCGGGCAGCGCGGGCTCGGACAGCGGTCCCGACGCGTCGACGAGCACCTGCGCGCGCAGCGTGCCGCGGCTCGTCGTGACGACCCAGCGCGCGGCGCCCTCGTCCCAGTCGGCGGCGAGCACCTCGTGTCCGAGGCGGAGGTGGGGCAGCACGCCGTGCGAGTCGGCGACGTCGCGGAGGTAGTCCCAGATCTCCTGCTGCGGCGAGAAGCTGCGGCTCCACGCCGGGTTGGGCGCGAACGCGAACGAGTACAGCTGCGAAGGGACGTCGCACGCCGCCCCCGGGTAGGTGTTGTCGCGCCAGGTGCCGCCGAGGTCGTCCGCGCGTTCGAGGACGACGAGGTCGTCGACGCCGTCCTCCTTCAGTCCGATCGCGGCCCCGAGACCGGAGAACCCGCTGCCGATGATCGCGACCGTCACGTCGTCCATCTACCGGAGAGTAACTTGTCCGGCTGCCACACCGGTGGTGAAGGCTTGGTGAACCGTCCGCCACGAGGCTGATCGAGCGGCCGGGTCCGGTGTCTACTCGGGTGGTGCTGTCGGTCGTGGTCCCCGTGTACGACGAGGCGGATGTCCTGCCGCTGCTCGTCGAGCGGCTGCGCCCCGTGCTCGACCGCCTCGACCGGCCGTACGAGGTGGTCGCGGTCGACGACGGCAGCACCGACACCAGCGCCGCGCTGCTCGAGGGCTTCCGGCGGGTCTGGCCGCAGCTGCGGGTCATCGGGCTGCGCGCCAACTCCGGCCACCAGGCGGCACTGTCGGCGGGCCTGGTGCGTGCCAGGGGCGAATGGGTCGTGACCATGGACGCCGACCTGCAGGACCCGCCGGAGCTGGTCGGCGAGATGCTCCGCACCGCCGAGGCGTCGGACGTCGACGTGGTCTACGCCGTCCGCGCGGACCGCAGCACCGACACGTTCTTCAAGCGCCGGACGGCGGCGATGTTCTACGCGCTGATGCGGAGGCTCGCGGGCAGTCAGGTGCCGGCGAACGCCGGCGACTTCAGGCTGATGAGCCGCGCGACCGTCGACGCCGTCAACCGGCTGCCGGAGCAGAACCGCGTGCTCAGGCTCGCGGTGCCGGCGCTCGGGTTCCCCAGTACCACCGTGGCGTACGAGCGTGCGGCGCGCGCGGCCGGCGGCACGAAGTACACGCTCGCCCGGATGCTGCGGCTGTCGCTCGACAGCGTGACCGGCTTCTCCGTCGCGCCGCTGCGCGCGGCGACGTGGTGCGGGTTCCTCGGGATGTTCTGCGCCCTCGCACTGATCGCGTACGCGCTCGTCTCGTGGGCGCTCGGCCACACGACGCCCGGCTGGACGTCGACGTTCGCGACCGTGGTCGGCGTCGGCGCCGTCCAGCTCTTCTGCCTGGGCCTGCTCGGCGAGTACGTCGGACGCATGTACCTCGCCGCCCAGGGGCGACCGTCGTACTTCGTCGCCTACGACTCGCTGGTCAGCGAATCTCGTACACGCGTACCCGACCTGAGGTGAAGCGCAGGTCGGCGATCCGGTCGAGCGTGCGCCGGTCCGCGGCGTCGAGCCCGGTGGCGAAGAGCCAGCGCGCGCCGTAGCGGGCGTGCAGCGCCCGCAGGGTCGTCGCGCTCGGGCGGTCGAAGGCGGCGTCGTTGGCGCGTAGCCGCTCCTGGTCAGGGAACGGCGTGCCCTGGCCCTCGCTGAGCCCGTGCTCATCGGCATACGCGCGGGACGCGGTCGTGTATGCCCAGCCCTCCACCAGCACCCGGCGTTCCGCCGTTCCGGTGAGCCAGAACGCGCGCCCGTCGCAGCCTGGCCGGACACCACGGAAGCGGCGGCGGCAGTGGCGGTCGGTGGCGACGAGGTCGTCCGTGCCCGAGTGGGCGCGCAGCCAGCGCGCCGCATGCAGCTCGTCGAGGGTCGTCTCGGTGTACGAGCGCAGCGGCGCCGCGCGGAGCGTGACGAGTGAGTGCTTCAGGAGTGCGGGTGCGGCCACGGCGCGTTCGGCGACGGAGCCGACGGCGAGCACGGCGAGGAGCGCCGTCGCGACCGCGGGGCGGCTCGGCCATGGACGCGATCCCGCCGCGCGGGCCAGGGCCCCGGCGACGACCGCCGCGCCCGTCAGAGCGGCGGTGCGGACGAAGTACCCCTCGCTCGACGAGACGTGGCCGAACAGCAGCGCGGCTGCCGCGCCGCCGTAGGTGAACGACGCGGCGAGGACAGCGCCGGGCTCGAAGGACGCACGGCGGACGAGCAGCGCCGCCCCGGCGAGCGGTGCTCCCCACGTCAGCAGCGTCACGCCGAGCGTCATGACCAGGGCCGGCGCACTGGTGCCGATCACGGGTGTGAGCGGGGTGCGGTGGAGCATGTGCAGCGGCGAGACGGCGAGCCCGAGGCGCTCCCCGCCGAAGACGACGACCATCCCGAGCAGCCAGATCGCGAACGACGAGCCGAGCGCTACCACGGCGGGGCGCAGGCCCTTTCGCGCGACGACGCGGCCCACGACGACGACGCCGAGGCTGCCGACGACCAGCGGGAGCACGGTGCCCTTGCTCGCGACGCTCGCGACGAGCAGGAGCACCACGAGGATCCACGACCGCGGCGGCGCCCGGTCGCGCAGCAGGTCGACGAGGAGCACGGCGAGACCGCCGAGGAGGACCGTGGCGTACGCCTGGGTCGGGCTGGCGAAGGCGAGGTCGGCGATGTTCCAGTTCGCCCTCACGACCGAGGTCGACGCCACCACGAGCACGGCCGCGATCCCGCCCACCCAGCTGGAGTCGGCCAGCCGGTGCGCGAGTGCCACCGTGAGCAGGACGCCCACGACGAGGAGAGGCACGGCGCCGAGCCGGAACACCACGAGCGGCAGGTCGACGCCGCTGGTCCAGCTCGCCGCCGCCAGGTGCTCGTGGACGAAGTACTGGTAGTGCAACGGCAACCCGGCGACGTGCGGGGTGGTCAGCGGGAAGTGGTGCTTCGCCTCCGCCGCGAGTGCCAGCTGGTACGGCAGGTCGGTGTACGCGGCGAGCGCGTAGCCCTCGGTGAGCGGGTGCCGGCCGAACCCCCGCGCAGCGACGACCGACACTGCCACGGTCACGGCGCCCGCGATCACCCAGGCGGGGCCGGGCGCGAGGGTGTCGCCTGACCTGACCAGCCAGCGACGCCGCAGCGCGGGCAGTGCCGAACCGGCGATCACGATGACGGCCGGGACGACGACGTGTGCGCGCGGCTGCCCGAGTGCCGTGCTCACCGCGTAGACCGGCAGCTCGACCGCCAGGCCCACGGCCGAGCCGACGGCGAGGTCGTCGACCAGGCGTCCGGCACGGCCTCGTACGCACCGCCACACGACGAGGCCCGGCCAGGTCACGAATCCGGCCCAGTAGAACGCGTAGCCGGCCACGTCGACCACCGGCGTGCCCGCCCGGACGAGCATCGTCACGACGAGCGCGGCCGCGACCACGGCAGGCGTGACGGAGGACCGTACGACGAGGGGAAGGGCGCGGGAAAGGTGCGCGGGCACGCGCCGAGGCTATGGCACGGGGTGCTCCGTACGTGTGAAGGGCACCTTCACCACACCATGGTGTGGTGAAGGTGCCCTTCACCCAGTGCTGTCTGCGACGTCAGGACGCCTTTGTCGCGTCTGCGGCGGTCTCGGCTTCGGTGGCGGCCTCGGCCGGGGTGTCCGCCGCGGCGTCCGGGGTCTCCGAGGCGGGGGCCTCGGCCTCGGCCGGCGCGGTGGCGTCGGTGTCGACTGCCTTGTCTTCCTGCTTGCTCTTCCTTCTGAGCAGGCTCAGGATTCCCACAGGGTCCTCCGGTGGTGCGTATCGGTCGAGTCCCCGCTCGACCAGGTGATGGTTACGGGCAGTGGAGGGAAGTGCCGATCATAGACGTCCGCCTCACGGGCCGAACCCCGGTGTGACCGTACGCGAACGCGTTGCCGTAGCTGTTCCGTGTTCTCGGTGTGACAGCGGTCGACCGGTCGTTCGATCTCCCCTAACCGGAGGATCAGCGGAGGTCTCGACATGCGTAGACGCGCACCCCTCGTCCTGGCGGCCGCGCTGGCCGCCGCGCTCTCGCTCGTGCTGTCGGGCAGTGCGTCCGCGGCGCCGGCGGAGCCCGTCGTCGTGGCGAGTGGCCTCGACAACCCGCGCCAGCTCGCGTGGGGGTCGAACGGCGCTCTGCTCGTCGCCGAGGCGGGTCGCGGCAAGGTGAACCCGGGGCCCAACGGGTGCTTCACCGGCCCGGAGGGCGAGACGTGTCTCGGCGTCACCGGCAGCATCTCGCGGATCGCCGACCCCGCGCGGACGGTCGACGGCGACGCACGGCGCGTCGTGACCGGGCTCATCTCCGGTGCCTCCCGCGAGGGCGGCTCGGCGGTGGGGTCGAACGGCGTCTCGTTCCAGAACGGCAAGATCCTCGTCGCGATGACGTGGGCTCCGCCGGACGTCCTGCCCAGGACCGGGGTGCCGAAGTGGCAGCTCGGCAAGCTGATCCGGGCGACGCCGTGGCCGAGCCACGCAAAGAAGTCGATCGCCGACCTCGCGGCCATCGAGGTCACCCAGAACCCGGACGGCACCGACGTCAACGCCAACCCGTACGCGGTGCTCGCCCTCGATGACCACAGGTCGGTCGTCGCCGACGCGGGCGGCAACCATCTCGTCCTCGTCGACCGTGGCAAGGCGAGGGTGCTCACGGTCATGCCGGCGCACGGCTGCGGTGGAGTCGTGACGCCCGAGTGCGACATGCACTCGGTGCCGACGTCGCTGGCCAAGGGACCAGGCCACGCGCTGTACGTCGGCGAGCTCGCGCACTTCGAGCCCGGTGGGGCGCGGGTCGTCAAGGTCTCGCCGACCACGGGCAAGGTCCTCGGCTTCTACGGCAAGGGTGGCACGCTCTGCGCCAAGGACACCGCGGGCTTCAGTGGCATCAGCGGGATCGCGTTCGGTCCGGACGGGAGCCTCTACGTGAGCGAGCTGTTCGGCGGTGCGACCGGCGGCCAGGTCGTCAGGATCTCGCCGACGTGCCAGCGCACCGCGGTGCCCGTGCCGATGCCGGCCGGGCTGTTGACGGACAGCAAGGGCAGCGTGTTCGTCTCGGCGTTCAGCATCTCCGACCGCGACGGCGCCGACGGCGCCCCGCCGGGACAGATCTGGAAGCTGCGCTTCTAGCGGTCCAGCGGTCTAGCGGGACCCGTGAGGGGCACCCCCACCGGGTGGGAGCACGGTGGGGGTGCCCCTCACGGGGTCGACCGTGGGATCAGTCCGCGGCGGGGCGGTAGACGAGGTGGAGGACGCCGCTGCCGAACGTCGTGGAGGAGGCGAGCGTCAGCGGCAGGCGCGGGGTGCCCGCCTCGAACAGGTGCGCGCCGGAGCCGACCACGATCGGGTGCACCAGGAGGTCCAGCTCATCGAGGAGACCCTCGCTCAGCAGCCAGCGCACCAGGGTGGCACTGCCCGACAGGGCGATGTTCTTCCCTTGCCCGGCCTTGAGCTCGCGGAGACGGTCGCCCGCCTCCGCGCGGCGGAGGAGGGTTGTGTTGGCCCAGTCGGCGCTCTCGAGGGTGTCGGACACCACGTACTTGGTGGCGCCGTTCATCGTGGCGGCGATCTCGTCGTCGCTGTTGGGCCAGTACTCGGCCCATTCGCGATAGTTGGTGGCGCCCATGAGCATGGCATCGCTGCGCGCGAAGCCTTCACCCACGGCCGCGCCCATCTCGTCGTCGAAGTAGGGGAAGTGCCACTTGTCCGGTGCCTCGACGACCCCGTCGAGGCTGATGAAGAAGTTGGCGACGATACGGCGGGACGGCGGTGTGGTCATGGCGGCTCCTCTGGGGGCGATGTGGACGTTCTGCACATTGGACACCGCGCCGGTCCGGAAGTCATCGCCTGCCGCGGTCCGATTCCTTCGGGGACGATGGGGTGGTCGTCGGGACCCGGCGCCGGTGGGCCGTGCCGTAGGCTTGGCGGCCGGAGGGCACACATGGGCGATGACCAGTCGAAGCCCGCGGACGAACAGCCGGCAGAGGCACAGTCCGCGGACGAGCAGGATGAGACGCACCGCAGGTTCCGCGAGGCGCTGGAGCGCAAGAAGCAGGCGGAGCACGCCTCGAACGAGCGCGCCCGCGCCGACGACAAGGGCGTGGGTCCCTCGCAGGCCAAGGTGAAGCGCCAGTTCCGCCGCAAGTCCGGCTGACCGGGGTCACCGCGGGTCGTCGGAGCGTCAGGCCCGGGGCGGTCCCGGCAGCGTGTCCGTCGTCGTGATGTGTGCGATGGTCTGCAGCTCGCTGCATTCCTCCACCGCCTCCCACCCGTGCCGCCGGCCGAGGCCGCTCTGCTTCATCCCACCGAACGGCATGGTGAGGTCGGACACGCCGATGCGGTGCGCGTTGACGAACACCGAGCCGGCGTCGATCCGCCGCGCGACCGCGTCGGCGTGGTCGGGGTCGGCCGACCAGACCGACGCCGCGAGCCCGTACTCGGTCTCGTTGGCCAGCGAGACGGCGGTCTCGTCGGAGTCGACGGCCAGGATCGGGACGACGGGGCCGAACTGCTCCTCCTGGACGAGTCGCGCACCGGGCGCGATGTCCGTCACGACCGTGGGCATCGCGAAGAGCCCGTTGTCGCGGTCGAGGCCGGTGCCCTCCGTGCCCAGCTCCACGACTCGGGCGGCACCCGCGCGCGCGTCGTCGACGAGCTCGCGTACCCGCGCGAGCTGAGCGGGCGTCGTGAGCGGCCCGATGTGGGTGCCTGGCGCGAGTCCGTCGCCGACCACGATGTCGCGCACCGCGGACGTGAACGCCTCGACGAGCTCCGCGTGCCTGCTCCGGTGGACGTAGATGCGCTTGACGTTGTAACAGATCTGCCCCGACGACGTGTACACGCCGCGCAGCAGCTCGTCGACCATCGCGTCGTCGACGACGGCCGAGTCGAGGACGATCGCCGGGTCGTTGCCGCCGAGCTCGAGGCCGAGCCGCTTGATGGTCCCCGCCGAGTTGGCGATGATGGCACGTCCGGTCGCGGTGCTGCCGGTGAAGAGCACCGCACGTACGCCGGGGTGCCCGGTCAGCTGCGCCCCGACCGTCGCGCCGGTGCCCTGCACGACGTTGACCACGCCCGGCGGCAGCGCCGCGGCGAGCCCGTCGAGCACACCGGTCAGCGTCAGCGGCACGACCTCAGAAGGCTTGACGACGACGGGGTTGCCGGCGAGCAGCGCGGGCACCAGCATCAGGCACGCCAGGTAGACGGGGTAGTTCCAGGGCACGATGACCGCGGTCACGCCGACCGGTCGCCGCCGGATCCGTGCGAGGCCGAAGCCGTTCACGTGGTCGGTCTCGGCGTCGAGTCGCTCGCCGAACGCTGCGTAGTAGCGCAGGATCGTCGCCGCGCCCGCCACGTCGAGGCGTGACTCCCACAGCACCTTGCCGTGCTCGGACGTGAGCAGCCGGGCGCGTTCGTCGAGGTCGTCCGCCTCCAGCGCGTCGGCAGCCGCGAGCAGGTGCGCGGCACGGTCGGCTCCGGTGAGCCGGCCCCACGCGGTGCCCGCCTTCGTGGCGCGGTCGACCGCCGCGTCGACGTCGTCCGGCCCGGCGAGCGCGACGCGGCCGACCACCTCGTCGCGGCGTGCGGGGTTGCGGACGACGACCTCCGGCGTGGTCACCGCATCACTCCTGTCGGGACGGTCAATGCATCAGCGGAACAAGTGTTCCGACATCGTGGGTGGACCCCTCGAGACCTGTCAAGAGCCGACGGCGCCGGTTGTGCCGGAAATACTGCGCCGGTATGCCGGAAACACGGGGAAGGCGTCGCGATCTGTTGACAGCGGCCGGGGAACCTCGCAAGAATCCTTCGGGACGGGGAGTCCGTTCAACGGAACAGTCGTCTGTGCCAGTCGATCAAGGTCGATCAAGGGAGTCGCGATGAAGGGACTCGTCGGACGTACGTTCGCCGTCGGGATCACGGTGTTCGCCATGATGCTCGCCGGTACGGCGTGCGCGAAGAACGAGCCGCAGACCGAGGACGGCCAGCGCGTCGTCAGGTTCGCCTCCGTCGGCGGCCTCACCGACGCCGGCCTGTACATCGCGGAGGCCAAGGGCTACTTCAAGGACGCCGGCCTCAAGGTCGAGCGCAACCGGATGGGCTCGGGCTCCGAGATCACCACCGCCGTGGCCGCCGGCAACCTCGACGTCGCGGGCATGGCCGTCACCGCAGGCATGTTCAACTCGGTGACGCAGGGCCTGGGAGTGCAGATCGTCGGCGACAAGCAGAGCGTGAGCTCGAAGGCGTCGGCGACGCGCCTGCTCGCCAGAGAGTCGTTCGTCGGCAAGGACGTCGAGACGTCGCTGCGGAACCTCAAGGGCAAGAAGGTCGCGGTGACGGACTCCAAGAACGCCACCCTGGTCATGTTCGACACCCTGATGAAGAAGTACGGCATGTCGTCCGACGACGTCACGATCGAGACCATGCCGTACGCGGAGATGAGTGCCGCGCTCATCAAGGGGTCCGTCGACGCGGGCGTCATCATCGAGCCGTTCCTGACCGCGGCGCTGAAGTCGGGCAAGGTCAAGGAGGTCTCCGACCTCGCCGCGACCGTTCCCGAGGGCGGCGCGAGCATCGTGCCGCTCATCTACAGCCAGGACTTCGTCGAGGACCGCGAGGTCGCGCAGAAGTTCATGACCGCCTACATGAAGGGCGTGCGCCTCTACAACGACGCGTTCTTCAAGGGCAAGAACAAGGACGAGATCGCGAAGATCATCTCCGAGGCGTCCGAGCAGCCGCTGGCGACGGTCCTCGCGACGAAGCCGTTCGGGCTCAACCCCGACCAGACGGTGACGCGTGAGTTCCTCGAGGACCAGCAGACCTGGTTCGCGTCCAAGAAGCTGATCAAGAAGAAGGTGAACATCGACGACCTCGTCGACGACTCCTTCGCGAAGCAGGCGGTCAAGGAGCTCGGCGCGTACTGACCGCTCGGACGAGGAGGCTGGGGATGGCTGACCAGAACGGGAACGCCGACGGGAACGCGGTACGCGTCGGTGCCGCGGCGGACTTCAGGGACGGTGACAGGCGCATCATCGACGTCGGTGAGCGGCAGATCGGCGTGTTCCGTGTCGACGGCGAGTTCGTCGCGTACGAGAACCGCTGCGTGCACCAGGGCGGGCCGGTCTGCGAGGGCCAGTACTACCCGCAGATGGAGGCCGTCTTCGACGACAACGGCCGCAGTCTCGGCGAGCGCGCGAACTACGACGTCCCGCACCTGGTCTGTCCGTGGCACAGCTGGGAGTACGACCTGCGCACCGGAGAGATGGTGGGGCTCCGCAAACTCAAGCTGCGCGCGTTCCCGACCGTCGAGAGGGAGGGAGACGTCTATGTCATCGTCTGACCTGCGCGAGGCGTCCGCGACGTCCGGCGTCGACGTCGATGTCGACGACCTGTGCGAACGGTTGGAGTCACTGGCCTCGGCCGGCGGATCGTCGGTCGACGACCGGCAGAACCGGCGCCTGTTCACCGCGGCGTTCCGGTTGCTGGCCGCTCGCGCCATCGCGGGCGAGACGAGCGAGCCGTTCGTCGACGACGCCGGGGTCAACGCGACCGACGTCGTGGTCGTGACGAGCATGCTGCTCGAGCAGCAGAACCTCGAGGTGTTCGAGCTGGCGTTGTGGCAGAGCCTCGGCGGGCGGCCGTGGATCGGGAGGGTCGAATGACTGCGAAGCAACAGCGTCCGGAGTTCTACGACCGGTCGACGGTGCCGACCGGCAACCTGCTGGCCAACGCGCGCAAGCAGGCGCTCACGCGCGGCCTCTACGACTTCCCGATCGTCGACGTCGACGCGCACCACCGCGAGGACACCGCATCGTGGTCGGGACTCATCCCGCACATCGAGGACGACGCGATCCGCATGTTCGCGGAGGACGTCACGAGGCGCGAGAGCGCCGCGGGCATGATGGGTCTGGAGATCCGCTGGCACTCCAACTCCGGCCGCATCGTCCGGCCGGGGGTCAACGGTTTCGCCGACACGCTGTCGGACGACGGTCGCGACCCGCTGGTGCGCAGGACCATCTGGGCGATGGACGAGATGGCCATCGACTACACGATCCTGTTCCCGACGGCGATGCTGTTCCTCGGGCTCCACCCGCAGCCGCAGGTCGAGGCGGGACTCGCCCGTGCGTACTCGCACTGGCTGACCAAGGAGATCCTGCCGCAGGACGAGCGCATCAAGACGATGCTGTACCTGCCGTTCAACGACCCCGAGGCCGCGCTGCGGATGGTCGAGGACTTCTCCGACGACCCCGCGGTCGTGGGCTTCATGGTGACGAGCGTGCGCTACAAGCCGGTGCACTCCAACGAGTTCGCGCCGATCTACTCCGCGCTGCAGGAGCGCAACATGCCGCTGGCGTTCCACGCGGCGTACAACTGGAACGACCAGTCGATGTCGTTGCTGAACAAGTTCATCTCTGTGCACGCGCTCGGCTTCACGACGTCGAACATGGTGCACATGACGAACATGCTCATGAACGGCATCCCCGAACGCTTCCCCGGGCTGAGGCTGCTGTGGGTCGAGTCGGGGCTTGCGTGGGTCCCGTTCCTGATGCAGCGTCTCGACAACGAGTACCTGATGCGGACGGCCGAGGCGCCGGCGCTGACGAAGCTGCCGAGCGACTACATGCGCGACATGTGGTACTCGAGCCAGCCGATGGAGCGCAGCGCCAAGACGTCGATCATCGAGTCGACGTTCGACATCATGGAGGCCGAGCGCACGCTGCTGTACTCGTCCGACTACCCGCACTGGGACTTCGACGCGCCGTCGACGATCTACGACCTGCCGTTCCTCACCGAGGACGCCAAGCGCAGGATCCTCGGTGGCAACGCGCTCGACCTGTTCGGCTTCAAGGCGGAGAAGCGAGCGACCCCGCCGACGGAGACGACGACGGTCGAGGCCGACCAGGGTGCGCCGGTCGCCCCGCCGCTCGGCCCGTAAGTGCTACGGGCCCAGGTCGGCCGGATCGGTCATCGCCTCGATGACGCGCGGGGCGTCGCCGGCAAGGGCGTCACCGAGGGCCTTGTCGAGCTCCTCGGCCGTCCCGACCCGGACGGCGTCGACGCCGTAGCCCATGGCGATCGCGGCGAGGTCGGGGCCGGCGATGTCCTTGCCGGGGTAGTGGTCGGCCTCGACCGCCCGGTTCCCGTACCGGCGCAGGGCGGCGGCGACGGCGGCGTACGACTCGTTGTTGACGGCGACGAACGTGACCGGCAGCCGGCGACGCGCGGCGACCCACAGCGCGTGCACGCCGAACTGGAACGCCCCGTCGCCGACCACGCAGACGACGCGGTCGTCGGGGCGCGCGATCGCGACGCCGAGTGCGGCGCCCATGCCCCAGCCGAGCGCGCCGCACGAGGTCGTGACGACCTGGCTCGGCACGCGCTGCGGGATCCGCTCGAACAGCGCGGCGCCGGACGTCACCGCGTCGGCGACGACACGCGTGCGATCGTCGACGTGCGCGGCGAGCGTGTCCATGACCCGGTCGACGGTCAGCCGGTCCGAGGCGAACGAGCGTGGCGCCGGCCGTTCGCGCTCGTCCTCCTGCCAGTCGCCCGCGGGGGCCCGGCCGTCGAGCGCGGCGAGCAGGTCGGTCAGCACCGCACGGTGATGGCCGGTCAGCGTGATGTCGGCGCCGTACGTCCGGCCGATCTCCGCGGGGTCGCTGTTGCTGTGGATCACCGTCGCGTGGTCCGGCGGCGGCGCGACGCTGCCCGCCTCGAACTCGTGGAAGAACCGCCCGCCGAGGAACGCGACCACGTCGGCGCGCTGCACCGCCGGGTGGCCCAGGGCGTAGAAGCCGGCGTACGCCGGGTGGTCGGTGGGGAAGGCGGAGCGTTCGAACGAACGCCGGTCCTCGTGCAGCACGACGGCACCGAGATCGTCGGCGAGGCGGACGAGCAGGTCGCACGCGTCGTGGCGCGCGACGTCGGCGCCGGCGACGAGCACCGGCCTGCGGGCCGCCGCGAGCGCGTCGGCCGCCGACGCCACGGCGTCGCCGTCGGGGCGGCCGGCGGACACCGCGCGGCTCCGCCCGGCCGGCGGCGTGACCGCGTCCGCGGGAGCGGTGAGCAGGTCCTCGGGGAGGCCGAGCCATACCGGTCCGCACGGCTCCGTCGTCGCGACCTGGAGTGCACGGGACAGGTCGGCCGCGACCTCCTCGGTGCGCAGGCTCTGCCAGCGCCAGCCGACGTGCGGTGCGGCAAGCTGGCCGACGTCGGGTACGGCGGTGAACCCGCGTCGCGACTGGATCACGCTCGCCTTGAGGCCGTTGAGCACGACGACGGGAGAGCGCGCGATCTGTGCCGCGTACACGGCGCCGAGCCCGTTGACGAGGCCGACGTTGGTGTGCAGGTACGCCACGCCCGGCACGCCGCCGGAGAACCGCGCGTACCCGTCGGCCATCGCGACCGCGGTGAGCTCGTGGGTCGTCAGCCAGACGTCGATGTCGGGCCGGTCGATCGACGCGTCGAGGAACGGCGCCTCGGTGCTGCCGGGACAGGTGAACACGTGCCTGACGCCCCACGAGGCGAGCACGTCGACGACCGCGTGCGCGGCGCGCGGACCTACCACTCCGCCACCTCCGAGCTTCAAGAGCCGAACACTTGTTCCGCTACTGTGGCGAGCATCGGTGAGCGCTGTCAAGGCACGGCGGATCCCTTGACACTCTCCCCGCGCGGACGGAATAGTTCTACGAAACAGTCATCCTGTTTAACGGAACATCGATGGTGTCTCAGCAGACGCGGGGGTACGAGGTGTCGGACACGACTCGTGAGCCGGTGACCAAGGCGTTCGACCTGCTCGCGGCGATGATCGACCACGGCGGCGTGCCGATGGGAGTGCGGGAGTTGGCCACGCGCCTGGAGATGGCACCGAGCACCGTGCACCGGCTGCTCGCGGTCCTCGAACGGCGGTCGCTCGTCCAGCGCGACGCGACCGGCCACTACGCGCTCGGCCTCGAGCTCTTCCGCTGGGGACAGCAGATCTCGTCGGTGTTCTCGCTCAGGGAGACCGCACTGCCGCGGGTACGCGAGCTCGCGCAGAAGACCAACGAGACCGCGGTGCTCGGCGTCTACAACCCCACGACGCAGATGATGATGTACACCGCGAGCGTCGAGTCGTCGCACCCGTTGCGTTACGTGCTCGAGCTCGAGAAGTGGCGTCCGGTCTACGCCGGCGCGAGCGGCCTCGCGATCATGGCGTTCCTCACCGAGCCCGACCAGGAGTCCGTCATCGAACGGACCCAGCTCGCGCCGCTGACCGAGCGCACGATCACCGACCCCGACGTGCTGCGTCGCGAACTGGCCAAGATCCGGCGTCGCGGCTACGCGTTGAGCAGCGGGCAGAACATCCCCGGCGCGGTCGGTCTCGCGGCGCCGATCCTCGGCGTGCACGACCAGGTCGTCGGCGACGTGTGCCTGACGATTCCCGACCAGCGGTTCGACCCGGCCGAGCAGGACGACCTGATCGGTTGCCTGGTCGAGTGCGTCCGCGACATCTCCAAGCGGCTGGGCGCCGGCGTCGAGCCTGGTGCGTGGCCACCGGGCTCCTCGAGCGCGCGCTGACGCGCCCGTACGGGAGCCCACCGACCAAGGACGGTGAACAGGTTGAGCAGTACCGAATCGACGGCGATGGACGGTGCGGCGGAGACCGGAACAGTGGACGCGCCCGCGGCGGCCCCGCGTGCCGACCCGGTCGTCTGCGAACTCGACGACCTCAGCAGGGTCTACTTCGGCAAGTCGGGACAGCCCGTCCTGGCGTTGAACGGCATCTCCACGAGCGTCAGGCAGGGTGAGGTGCTTGCGGTCATCGGGCCGAGCGGCTGCGGCAAGAGCACCCTGCTGCGCGTGCTCGCCGGTCTCGACAGGGACTACGAGGGCGCGGTCCGCTGGCACGACCGCGGCGTGGCGGGACGGGAGAGTCGCCGGCTGGCGAGCGCGACCGTGTTCCAGGCCGACAGCCTCTTCCCGTGGCGAACCGTCGGCGGCAACGTCGAGCTGCCGCTGAAGCCGCTTGGCTGTGACGCCGCGGAGCGCCGCGAGCGCTCGGACAAGTACCTGACGATGACGGGCCTGCACGACTTCAGGGACGCGTACCCGCACGAGCTCTCCGGCGGCATGAAGCAGCGCGCCGCCCTCGCCCGCGCATTGGCCGCGGAACCGTTGCTGCTCCTGCTCGACGAGCCGTTCGCCGCACTCGACGCGCAGAGCCGGCTCATCATGCAGCAGGAGCTCCTCACGCTGTTCGCGCAGACCTCGACGACCGTGCTGTACGTGACGCACGACATCGAGGAGGCGGTGACGCTCGCCGACCGCGTGCTGGTGATGACCGCGCGGCCGGGCCGGATCAGGCACGTCCAGGACATCGACATCCCGCGCGACGCACCGGTGATGTCGATCAGGGCGACGGCGGAGTTCCGGCGGCTGACCGAGGACCTGTGGAGCATCCTCGCCGCCGAGGTCGGCGAGACCCTGACCGGGCAGACGAGATGAGGCCGCTCTGATGGCGACAGACGTCGCGCCCCGGGCGCACACCGACATCAACGTCAAGGCGGAGCGGAGCTACCGCCGCAGGCGCCGCAACGACCGTGCCCTGCGCATCGGCCTCGGCGCGGGCGTTCCCCTCGCGCTCCTCCTGCTGTGGCAGGTGAGTGCGACGGTCGGCATCATCGACGAGCGCTTCTTCCCTGCGCCGAGCGTGATCGTGTCCCGGGCGATCGAGGACGCCGTCGCCGGCACGCTGCTCGGTGACCTCGGTACCCAGCTGAAGGCGACGCTCGTCCGGATCCTCGCCGGCATCGCGATCGGTGTGACGTCGGGGATCCTCGTCGGCACGCTGATGGGAAGCGTCCGGGCGGTCAGGTACGCGATCGCTCCCCTGGTGTACGCGCTGTACCCGATGCCGAAGCTCGCGATCCTGCCGCTGCTTCTCATCGTCTTCGGCATCGGCGACGTCAGCAAGATCGCGCTCGTCTCGCTCGGTGTCTTCTTCGTCGTCGGCCTCTCGGCCTTCAGTGGCACGCTGTACACCAGCCAGGTCTACGAGGACGTCTCGCACGCCTTCGCGTTCCCGCGCCTGATGCGGTACGGGCGTGTGGTGCTGCCCGCCGCGCTCCCGTCCATCATGAGCGGGGTCAAGCTCGGCATCGGGCAGGCGCTGATCCTCGTCGTCTCCGTCGAGTTCGTGAACTCCAACAACGGGATCGGCTACTTCATCTGGCAGTCCTGGCAGACGCTCGACATCCCGCGGATGTTCATCGGCCTGCTCTGCGTGGCGATCGGCGGTGCCGCCGCCGTGTTCCTCGGCGACCTGTGCGAACGGCTGCTGGTGCCATGGGCGAAGCATTGAGCGGGCGCGCGACCCTGGTGCTGCTGCACGCGGCCGGGCTCGACCACCGGATGTGGGACGAGACGGCGGCCGCGTGGCAGGAGCGGGGGCACGACACGCTCGCCCTCGACCTGGCTGGCCACGGCACTGCTCCGGCGCCGCGGGCGGGCTGCACGCTCGACGACCTCGCCGACGACGTACTCGAACGGCTGCCGGCGCGCGACGGTCCCGTCGTGCTCGTCGGCGTCTCGCTCGGCGGCATGGTGGGCCAGCTGTGTGCGCTGCGCGGCACGGCCGCCGTCGACGGGCTGGTGCTCGCGAACACCATGGCGCACCCGACACCGCCGATGCGCGACGCGTTGCGCGGCCGCGCGAGCCGTACCGAGGAACGCGGCGTGGTCGGCATGGTCGACGAGACGATCGACCGTTGGTTCTCCGCGGAGACACGCGAGCGCGCACCCGAGTCGGTCGCTCGGGTACGGCAGTGGCTCACCGAGGCGGACACCGCGGTGAACGCCGGAACGTGGCGCGCGATCGCCGACCTCGCCACGCTGGAACGCCTGCCGAAGCTCGACCTGCCGGTGCTCGTCGTGAGCGGCTCGGTCGACGCGTCGGTGCCTGCAGCCGTCACGGCGGAGATGTGCGCGGCGCTGTCGGACGTCCGCCACGTCGAGCTGGCCGGCGTGGGGCACCTCGCGCCGGTCGAGGCGGCCGCGCGCTTCGTCACGGAGGTCGACACCTTCGTCCGCGAGAGCCTGACCCGCAGGGAGATCTCATGATTCGCGAGCGTCCCCGTATCGCCGTCGTCGGCGCAGGCCCGGGTGGCCTCGCCGCGGCTATGCTGCTCAGCCGGCTCGACTGCGATGTCGCGGTGTACGAGCAGGCGCCGGCGTTCGGGCGCGTCGGTGCGGGCATCAACGTCAGCCCGAACGCGACGCGTGCGGTCGCCGGCATGGGCCTGCTCGACGAGATGCGCAAGACCGCCTGCCGCCCCGCCGGGTGGACGAGTCGCACCTTCGACTCGGGCGACCTGCTCGCCTACCTGCCGCTCGGGGAGGAGGTCGAGTCGTCGTACGCGGGGCCGTTCCTGCAGATGCACCGCGCCGACTTCCACCACGTGCTCGCGGAGGCGACGTCGGCGACCGGTCGGGTCCCGATCCACCACGGCATGCAGCTCGCCGGGCTGCACCGCGGCGCGAGCGGCGTGCGGCTCGACTTCTCCGACGGCACGAGTGCCGACGCCGACTTCCTCGTCGGCGCCGACGGCATCCACTCGCGGGTGCGGGAGTCGCTGTTCGGTGTGGACGAGCTGCACTTCACCGGACGCGTCGCGTACCGCGGTGTCGTGCCCGCCGACCGTTCGGCCCGCCTGGTCGACGACGACTTCACCAAGTGGTGGGGCACCGACCGGCACATCGTCATCTACTACGTCAGCGAGGGCAAGGAGATCTACTACACCACCAGCATCCCCGAGACGGAGTGGCGCGAGGAGTCGTGGTCGACCCGCGGCGACGTCGGCGAGCTCCGCACGGCGATGGACGGTGCGCACCCGGATGTCCACGTGGTCATCGGCGTCGACCACGACACGTACAAGTGGGCGCTCTACGACAGGGAGCCGATGCCGAGCTGGCACGAGGGTCCGGTGGTGCTGATCGGCGACGCGTGCCACCCGATGGTGCCGTACATGGCGCAGGGCGCGGCGATGGCGATGGAGGACGCGGTGGTGCTGTTCCGCCTCGCCGAGGAGCAGGGCGTCGGCGCGCTCGACCGGGTGTTCGCGCGCTTCGAGCGCAACCGGGTCGCTCGCGCGTCGCGGGTGCAGAGCGAGTCGGCGGAGAACACCTTCATGCGGTCCGGTGGATCGCCGGAATGGCTGTACGGCTACGACGCGTGGTCCGTACCCCTCAGCTGAGCAACACAGGAATCGGGTGAACATGACGACTGAGCCGCTACCACTGGACGACCTCACCGACCCCGTCGTGCTGTGGCGGGCGAGCGACGGCGAGCCGGCGCGGCTGCTCGGCAGCCGGTGCCGCACCTGCGACGCGCGGGCGTTCCCGTCCCGCTCGCTGTGCTTCGGCTGCCTCGGCACCGACCTCGAGCCGTTGGCGCTCGGGCCTGCGGGCGTCCTGTACTCGTACTCGACGGTGCGGGTCTCTGCCTCACGCGCGGTGCCGTACACGCTCGGGTACGTCGACCTCCCCGAGGGACCGCGGGTGCTCGCCGAGTTGGGCGGCGACCCCGACCGCTACCGGCCCGACCAGCCCGTGCACCTCGCCGTCGCGGCCGACGGCTCCTGGTCTTTCGTACCCGCAGAGGAGGCGCCCCATGAGTGACGTGCACGTGATCAGCGGCGCCATGATTCCCATGCGGCGCTACCACGAGTCCTCCTACGTCGGCCTCGGCGTCCCGCCGGTCGCGGCGGCGTTGCGGGAGAGCGGACTCGACGTCAGTGCCGTCGAGTCGGTCTACTGCGGCCACGCGTTCGGCGGCATGCTGACCGGTCAGCGCATCGTCAAGGACGTCGGCCTCGCCGGCATCCCGGTGCTCAACGTCGACAACGCCTGCTCCGGTGGCGCGACCGCGGTGCACGCGGCGTACCGGGCGATCGCGCGCGGCGAGTACGCGACCGCGCTCGTCGTCGGCGTCGACAAGCTCACCCAGTTCGGCGGCGGCACGCTTCCTCTGGTCGCCGAGGACTGGGAGGTGCGGCAGGGCATGGTGATGCCCGCGATGTACGCGATGCGCGCACGCCGCTACCTGCACGAGCGCGACGCGACGATCGAGGACCTCGCCGGCGTGAGCGTCAAGGCACGCGCGCACGGCAGCCGCAACCCGTACGCCCAGTACCGCAAGCCGGTGACCGCCGAGGAGGTGCTGGAGTCCAAGCCGATCGCCGACCCGCTCACCCTCCTGCAGTGCTGCCCGACCGGCGACGGTGCCGCGGCGCTCGTCCTGGTGAACGACGAGGTGTGGCAGCGCTCGGGCCGCCCGCCGTCGATCAGGGTGCGGGCGTCGGTGCTGCACTCCGGCGACTTCGCGGCGGGCTACCGCGACATGCTCAGGCCCGAGATCACGTACGGCTCGGCGCGGGAGGCGTACGAGGAGGCGTCGGTCGGACCCGATGAGCTCGACGTGATCGAGCTGCACGACGCGTTCAGCATCGCCGAGCTCGTCTACTACGAGGCGCTCGGACTGTGCGAGCCCGGTGACTCCGCCGCGCTGCTGCGGTCGGGTGCGACGACGTACGGCGGCCGCACGGTGGTCAACCCCAGCGGCGGCCTGCTGGCAAAGGGGCACCCGGTCGGCGCGAGCGGCGCCGCGCAGGTGGTCGAGGCGTTCTGGCAGCTGACCGGCCGGGCAGGTGACAGGCAGGTGCCGGACGCGCGCCTCGCGCTGACCCACGTGACGGGCGGCGGCATCGCCGGCCTCGACCACGGGGCCTGCACGATCCACGTGTTCGAGAGGACTACATGACGGTCACCGCACCGGCTCGGGGGCGGCCGCTGGTGGGCGTCCGCGTCCTCGACCTGACGACGTTCCTGTCGGGCCCGTTCGCGACGCAGATCCTCGCCGACCTCGGCGCCGAGGTCATCAAGCTCGAGTCGCTCGACGGCGACTCGAGCCGGTCGATCCCGCCGCACTTCGTCGGCGACGACAGCGCGTACTTCCTGGCCAACAACCGCGGTAAGCGCAGCATTGCGGTCGACCTGAAGTCGCCGGCGGGACTCGAGGTCGCGCTCGGCCTCATCGACCGCTGCGACGTGGTGATCGAGAACTTCCGGCCGGGCGTCTGTGCGCGCCTCGGCCTCGACGCCGAACGCATCCGCGCGGACCGTCCCGACCTCGTCTGGGCGTCGATCAGCGGCTTCGGGCAGAGCGGCCCGATGCGCGACAAGCCCGCGTACGACATGGTCGTGCAGGCGCTCGGTGGTGTCATGAGCCTCACCGGCGAGGTCGGGCGGCCGGCGGTGCGGCTCGGTATCCCCGCGGGCGACCTCGTCGCCGGCATGTACGCGACGATCGGCATCGTCTCGGCGCTGCTCGACCAGCAGCGCACCGGCGTCGGGCGCGTGATCGACGTGTCGATGCTCGACTGCCAGCTCTCGATGCTCTCGTACCAGGGCGTGTACTCGCTCGTCGCGGGCGTGACCCCGGGACCGCAGGACCGCGGGCACGACTCGATCCCCACGTACCGCTCGTTCCAGGGCGCGGACGGCAGGGAGTTCGTGGTGACCGCCAACACCGAGCGCATGTGGCGCGCGCTGTGCGAGGTGATCGGCCGCCCCGAGCTCGTCGACGACGACCGCTTCTCGAACGCGCGCGTGCGGCTGGTGAACCGGCTGCCGCTGTGGAGCGTGCTGGAGGCCGAGTTCGAGCGCGAGCCGGCCGAGACCTGGGTCACCGCCCTGTCGGAGCGGTCGGTGCCCGCGGCGCTCATCAAGACCGTCCCCGAGGCCCTGACCGACGCCGAGTCGGCGGGCCGCGACATGGTCGTCGCGCTCGACGCGCCGGACGGCGAGAACGTCCGTGTCCTCGGCAACCCCATCAAGTTCGACACGACCGACCCCGACGAGTTCGCCTACCCCCCGACCCTCGGCGAGCACACCGAGCAGATCCTGGGTGACCTGCTGAACCTGGGCGCCGACGAGGTCGCCGCCCTCCTGGAGAACGGCGTCGTCCGCGGCACCAAACCCCGCGAGAGCTGACCTCGCCCCACCTTGCGTCCACTGACTTCCTACTGGGCGGAGTCTTGGATGGCTTGGATCAGCGCCTTGGTGGCGGGTGGGTCGGGTGGTTCGCCGTAGGTGACGGTGTAGATCTGGCGGGCGAAGTCGGGTATCTCGGTGGTGTGGACGTCGGGTAGGCGGTGGGCGCGGAGCGCGAGTCCTGGCAGGGTGGTGACACCGGTGCCGGCGGCGACGAGGGCCTGCACGACGACCATGTCGTCGCAGACGGACTCGATGCGTGGGGTGAAGCCATGGTGCCCGCAGACGGCCGTCAGCTCGCCCTGGCACCGTTCGCAACCGCCGATCCAGGCGGAGTGGCGATGGTTCGCGATGCTGTCGTCGGGGCGCTGGCTCACCAGGTAGATCGGGTCGTCGGCGACGTGGACCACGCGGAATCCTTCGTCCTCCAGCGGAGCGTGCGCGTACCGGAAGACGAGGGCGACGTCGATCTCGCCGTGTCGCAGCAGCTGGAGCGCTTCGACCGGATGACGGTCGATCACGCTCAGCTCGAGGCCCGGGTGTGCCTCGGTCAGCATGGCGGCTGCCTTCGGCACGATCGTGCTCAGTACGGACGCGTTGGCGGCGAGGCGAACCCGCCCCGTCCGCAGACCGACCTGCGCGGCCAGCTCGTTGGTTGCCGCGTCGACCCGTCCCACGATCTCGGTGGCCCGGTTGGCCAGCAGCTCGCCCTCAGGGGTCAGTCGGATCCCACGACCCACCCGCTGGACGAGCTTGACACCGGTGGCCGCTTCCAGGCGGGACAGGTGATGACTCACCGACGGCTGCGAGTAGTGCAGCTCCCTCGCTGCTTCGGTCACGGACGCGTGTCGCGCCACCGCGGCCAGCACCTTGAGCTGGACCAGGTTCAGCATAGATCAAGGATATCAATGTGAATGACGAAGAATTGGCATTAGACGTCATCTATAGATCCGTCCATGCTCTCTGGTGAGGGCGCCGGACAGCGGCGCCGAGCCGACCGAGGAGCCACGATGAGCAAGCTCAGGTGTCACATCTCGATCTCGCTGGACGGTTTCGTCGCGGGCCAGAACCAGAGCGAGGAGAACCCGCTCGGCGAGGGTGGCGAGCGGCTCCACGACTGGGTGGTTCCGCTGGCCGTCTGGCGCCGATCCCACGGCGAGCAGGGGGGCGAGGTGAACGAGAGCGCACGGATAGTCGAGGAAGCGAAGGAGAACATCGGCGCTGCGGTGATGGGCCGGAACATGTTCGGCCCTGTCGGCGGTGGTGCCTGGGGTGACGAGCAGTGGACGGGCTGGTGGGGTGACGACCCGCCCTACCACTACCCCGTGTTCATCGTCACCCATCACTCGCGTGATCCGGTGGAGATGGAGGGAGGGACCACGTTCCACTTCGTCACCGACGGAATCGAGTCCGCGCTCGAACAGGCGAAGAAGGCCGCCGGCGGCAAGGACGTCATGCTGTGGGGCGGCGGCCACGTCGCTTCGCAGTACCTGGCAGCGGGACTGCTGGACGAGCTCGAGCTGCACGTCGTTCCGGTGTTGCTCGGTGACGGTTCTCGCCTCCTCGACAACCTCGGGGACGCGGATGTGCGACTCGAGCAGGTCCGGGCCGTCGAGGCGCCCGGCGTCACCCACCTCAAGTACCGGATCTTGCCGGGTGCTCCCTCATGATGGACGTAGCGATCATCATTGGCAGCACCCGACCCGGACGCAAGGGTGAGGCGGTCGCCGGCTGGGTCCATGACCTTGCGGTCAAGCGCGGCGACGCCAGGTTCGAGGTGGTGGACCTGACCGACTTCGCGCTTCCACCCCTGGACGAGCCGATGCCGGCGATCACGGGCCAGTACACCCAGCCGCACACCCACACGTGGGCAGCGAAGATCGCCTCGTTCGACGCCTACGTGTTCGTGACACCCGAGTACAACCACTCGGCACCTGGCCCGCTGAAGAACGCGATCGACTTTCTCTACGCGGAGTGGACCAACAAGGCGGTCGGGTTCGTCGGCTACGGAAGCGCCGGCGGCGCCCGCGCCATCGAGCACCTGCGGCTGGTCATGAGCTGTCTCCAGGTCGCCCACGTCAGCGCACAGGTGGAGCTGTCGCTGTTCACCGATTTCGAGGACTTCACGGCCTTCCACCCGGCGGGACGCCACGAGGACACCCTCACCACCCTGCTGGACCAGGTCATCGCCTGGGACACCCCGCTGAAGGTACTGCGCAGAGGAGAGCACCATGGAGCCTGATCGCCTGCAGACCTTCATCGACGACGTGGGACTCGTGGTGAGCAGCACCGACGACGAGCACGAGATCACGGCGCGGGTCGCCGAGCGGCTGTCCGCTCTACTGGCCGGCGGCTACCGGCTTCCGCCGGAGGCCACGCGATCATCGTCCGTGCGTCACGTGACGTATCCGCTCTACCTCGCTCCCGATGACAGCTGGTCGATGGCGTCCGTGGTCTGGGACGTGGGTCAGCAGACCAACGTGCATTCGCACGAGACGTGGGGCGTCGTCGGCATCTACGCGGGAGTCGAACACGAGACCCGGTACCTCAAGCCGACGGCGTCCACCGTGAGCGCGCCACTGACGCCGGCCGGCGACACGCGGTGGGCGCCGGGGCAGGTGACCGTCTGCTGTACCACCGACGACGATGTCCATGCCGTCGCAGCCGTCGGCAGCGAACCCACCGTCGGGATCCACGTCTACGGCGGCAATATCGGCACGATCAGACGGTGGTCGTACGACCCCGCCACCGGCGAAGCCCGCTCGTTCGTCTCCGGCTGGGACAGCCCTGAGGACGTGCCCGACCCACCTCGCTGACGGAACGGCCTTGGGGCTAGTCCGTGGAGCTGAGGCCGCGGAACTCCTGGACGCGCTCGGGCTGGTCGGTGGGGAGGTCGACGCGGCCGTAGAGCCAGAGCATCAGGCCCGCCGCCGTGCCGGTGACCGTGGGCGGGCCGTCCGCGCGCGGCGCCCACAGCAGCGCGGCGCCGGGGTCGGCCTGGGAGACCGTCCACGAGGATCCGGTGTCGGTCGCGGTGAGGACGAGCGGGCCGGACAGGGAGCGGCCGAGCCGCTGCACGTCGTCGGCGTCGGCCAGGGAACAGGTGAGGAACTCCTCGACCGCGTCGGCCGCCGCGTCGGGCCGCACCGTCCAGGCCGCACCCGCGGCGTCGGCGGCATCCCAGTGGTGCACCGCGGTCTCCTGCACCTGGTGCCTGGTGATGAAGCCGACGTCCTGACGGTCGGGGAACCAGGTCCACACGGGCGTGTCCTGGTCCGCGGCGCGGAGCACGTCGACGAGGTCGACGGCGCCCCGCTCGAACGCGGCGACGAGATCGCCCCTCTCCGGACGCTGCGGTCGATCGGCCTCGTCGGGCGGCGCGGCCAGCCGCTCGGCGGCGATCGTCCGCCAGAACCAGTGCACCTCGGTCAGGTGCCAGACCAGGTCGGCGACGTCCCAGTCGGGACAGTGCGTGACGGGGGCGTCCAGGTTGCCGCGGACGGCGTCGGCGAAGCCGCCGGAGTGGTGGGCGATCGCGGTGACACACGCGTCAGTGGAGAGGGTCATGGCGCTCACCCTAGGGACGGGCGCGGACGTCGGCACCCGGATTCCCTCCGGGCCGCCACCTTCCGGCGGCGCCGAGATCATGCACCATGTAGCGTCGGACCCTGGTGAGGACGACACGAGCGGTACAGGTGGCGCTGATCGTCTCGTGCCAGAGCCTGCAGGGCCTCACGTTCGGCGCGGTCGCGCTGTTCCTGCCGCTCATCAGGCACGACGTCGGCCTCACGTTCTCCGAGGCCGGCACGCTCGCGGTGGCGTCGCAGATCGTGTACGCGGCGATGCAGGTGCCGTCGGGCTACCTCGCGGACAGGTACGGGCCTAAGCGGCTGTTCGTCGTCGGGCTGCTCGGGGTCAACACGCTGTCGCTGGTGTTCGCGTCGCTCGACTCGTACGTCCTGCTGCTCGCGAACCTCACCCTGTACGGCTTCTTCAGGTCGCTGGTGTTCGCGCCCGGCCTGCTGCTCATCAGCGAGCAGTTCCCGCCGAACAGGCGCGCCACGGGCATGGGGCTGTACGTCGCGGGCGGGTTCACGTCCAACATCGTGCTCAGCTCCCTCGGCCCGATCCTCGTCGGTCCGCTGGGCTGGCGGCTGCTCTTCGTCCTCTTCTCCGTCGGCGGCCTGCTCGTCGTCGCGGTGTTCGTGAAGCTCGGCAGCGGCACGCGCAAGGACGGCTCCGCTGCGCCGGTGAGCATCAGGGAGCTGCCGCGGCTGCTGCGCCACCCGGTCATGTGGTTCGCCGGCGTCGTGCAGTTCGTCCGGCTCGCCGTCGTCACCGCGATGAACTTCTGGCTGCCGACGTACCTCGTCGTCGACAAGGGCTTCTCGCTGCAGAGCGCGGGCCTCGTCGTGGCGCTCGGCGCGCTGGTGACGGCGCCGGCCAACTCGCTCGGCGGGTACCTCTCGGACCGGCTGGGCAGGCCGGTGCTCGTCGTCGCGACCTCGGTGACGGCGATCGCCGTCACCCTCGTGCTGCTGGCCAACGTGCACGCGCCGCCGCTGGTGGTGACGGTCGTGGCCGTCCAGGCGATCTTCGTCCAGTTCTACTTCGGCCCGCTCTTCAGCATCCCGATCCGCGTCCTCGGCACCCGCACGGCCGGCCTCGCGAGCGGGTTCTCGAACGGCTGCGCCAACCTCGGCGGGCTGACGTTCGCGTACACGTTCGGCGTGGTGAAGGACACGACGGGCTCGTTCGCCGCCGGCCTGTACGCGCTCGCGGGCTGCTGCGTGGTCTCCCTGGCGGCCACCGCCGTCCTGGCCCGCCTCATCCGCCCGCGGCCGGGGGCGTGACCCGGTGCCCCCTCCCCACGTGGACGCTTCGTATGGGCCATAGCCAAGACAAGGCGCCCACGTGGGGTCGGGTCGCTGGGGCGGGGCGCTGGGTCAGGCCGGCCCCGGCGGCGCAGTGGAGGCGCGGATCACCAGGTGGACGGGGAGGGTGATCGTCTTCGGCGGACCCGGTGTGCCGTCGAGCTGCTGGAGCAGCAGCCGGGCGGCCTCGGCGCCGAGCTCGTGGTGCGGCACGTGGATGCTCGTCAGCGGTGGGTCGACCTCGTCGAGGAACGGCATGTCGTTGTAGCCCACCACCGAGACGTCGGCGGGGCACCGCAGGCCGTGGGCGCGGACGGCCCGCAGCGCGCCGAGGGCGATCAGGTCGTTGCCGGCGACGACTCCGGTCGGGGCGGCGCCATGCTCCAGGGCACCGCGCATCGCGTCCTCGCCCGCGCGGATGGAGTACGACGAGCACGCCACCACGGTTCCGTCGACCTGGCGGGCGGTGACCGCCTGGCGGAACGCACGCGCACGGCTCGCGCCGGTCGACAGCGCGGCGGGACCGGCCAGGTGCAGGAGGCGCCGGTGACCGAGGTCGGCGAGATGGTCGACCGCGGCGGCGATCCCCGCGGCGTCGTCGCCGGTCACGACGGGATAGAGCGGACGCTCCGTGCCCCGGTTGACCAGGACTGCGCGCACACCGCGCTCGTGCGCCGCCTGCAGGAGCGGGTGCTCGCGCCGTCCCGTCGCGAGGATGAGGCCGTCGACGTGCCGGCCGAGCAGGGCCTCGAACCGTGACGTCTCCTGCGCGTCGTCGTTGTCGGTGTTCGCGATGAGTGCTGTGTAGTCACGTGCCGACAGGGCGGTCTCGATCCCGCGGACGATCGGCGGGAAGAGCGGGTTGGTGAGGTCGGGGATGAGCACGCCCACCGTGTGCGACCTGCTGGTGCGCAGTCCCCGCGCCATCGTGTTGGGCGTGTAGCCGAGCTCCCTGGCCGCGAGCAGCACCCGGCGCGCGGTCGCCGCGTTGACGAGCCCGCTGGTGTCCGGGTTGAGGGCGCGCGACGCCGTCGCCTTGTGCACGCCCGCCGCCCTGGCGACGTCCGACATGGTCGGCCGACTGCTCATGGGGCCAGCGTAGGGACCGGTGATGCGGCGGACAACAACCGATCGCAGCGCTCTTTTGCCCGTGCGGATTGACAATCGCGGCGCCTAGCGGTCAGGATCATAGCAATCGGTTGCAGTAGTCCGCGGACTCGAGGAGATGGTGATGGCGAACGTCCCCGGCGAGTCACCCCGGATCGGCTGGATCGGCACCGGCCGGATGGGCTATGCGATGGTCGAGCGACTGCTCGCCGCCGGTCACGACGTGGCCGTCTACAACCGCACCAGGTCCAAGGCCGAGCCGCTCGTGGGCAGCGGCGCGCGGCTCGTCGACCACCCCGTCGAGCTGGCCGACCGCGACGTCGTGTTCGCCATGGTCTCGGCGTCCGCCGACCTCGAGGCGGTCACGACGGGTGATGGCGGCGTGCTGACCGACCCCGACGCGAACCCCGGTGTGCTCGTCGACTGCTCCACGGTCTCCGCCGAGGTGTCGGCGGCGGTACGCGCCGAGGCGGCCAAGGGCAGGACCGACTTCCTCGCCGCGCCGGTCAGCGGCAACCCCAACGCCGTCGCCGCCGGGCGGCTGACCCTCGCGGTGTCCGGCCCCCGGCCGGTGTACGACCAGGTCGAACCGCTGCTGCAGATCCTCGGTCGCGGGGTCACCTACGTCGGCGAGGGCGAGGTGGCACGGCTGGTGAAGATCTGCCACAACGTCGTCCTCGGTGTCATGACCCAGGCACTGGCCGAGGTCACCCTGCTCGCCGAGCAGGGCGGCACCACCCGCGCCGCGTTCCTGGCGTTCCTCAACGACTCGGTGCTCGGCTCGACGTTCAGCAGGTACAAGACGCCCGCGTTCGTCAACCTCGACTTCACGCCGACCTTCACGGCGCCGCTGCTGCGCAAGGACCTCGAGCTCGGCCTCGCCGCCGCGCGCGAGGCCGGCATGCCGATGCCGCTGGCGGCGGCGACCGCGCAGCTCGTCACGGCGGTCATCGGCGCGGGCCACACCGACGAGGACTTCGCCACCCTGCTGCTCGAACAGGCCCGTTCGTCCGGCATGACGCTGGAGCCCGAGGGCGTCGACGTCGACGACGGGCTGGGAAGCACGCCATGACTGTGTTCCCCGCCGACCTCCGCCGCTCCGCTCCTCGCTCAGGCGCGCATAGCGTCGAGGGTGCAGGTTCCGTCATCGCTGCGATGCTCACTACGGAGGACGGCTCTTGACGCTTGCCGAAGGTCGCCCGATACCGGCGCCGGGTCACGGCGGCGTCGACTACGAGCAGCGCGTCGACTTCGACCGGCTGCGGGCGTACCGGCTGGCACGCGCGCGGGAGTCGCTGGCGGGCAGCGACTGCGGCGCGTTCCTCCTCTTCGACTTCTACAACATCCGCTACGTCACGCAGACCTGGATCGGCGGCGCGCTCGGCGACAAGATGACGCGCTACGCGCTGCTCGTCCGTGACGAGGAGCCGGTGCTCTGGGACTTCGGGTCGGCGGCGCGCCACCACCAGCTGTACTCGCCGTGGCTCGAGCCGGAGAACTGCCGCGCGGGCATGCTCGGCCTGCGCGGCGCGATCGCGCCGGACGCCGGGCTGATGGAGTCGGCGGTCACCCAGATCAAGGCGATGCTCACCGAAGCCGGCGTGGCCGACGCGCCCGTCGGCGTCGACATCGTCGAGCCGCCGTTCCTCTTCGAGATGCAGCGGCAGGGGCTCACCGTCCTCGACGCGCAGCAGCTCATGCTCGACGCCAGGCAGATCAAGTCCGGCGACGAGATCATGCTGCTCTCCCAGGCCTGCGCGATGGTCGACGGCGTCTACCAGGACATCGTCGAGGCGCTGAAGCCGGGCGTGCGCGAGAACGAGATCGTCGCGCTCGCGAACAAGCGGCTGTACGAGATGGGCTCCGACCAGGTCGAGGCGATCAACGCGGTGTCGGGCGAGCGCTGCAACCCGCACCCGCACAACTTCTCCGACCGCATCATCCGGCCCGGCGACCAGGCGTTCTTCGACATCATCCAGTCGTACAACGGCTACCGCACCTGCTACTACCGCACGTTCAGCGTCGGCAGCGCGACCGACCCGCAGCGCGACGCCTACGTCCGCGCGCGCGAGTGGATGGACGCCGCGATCGAGGCCGTCAAGCCGGGCGTCGGCACCGACGAGATCGCGCGGCTCTGGCCGGCGGCGACGGAGTTCGGGTTCGCCGACGAGATGGCCGCGTTCGGCCTGCAGTTCGGGCACGGCGTCGGCCTCGGGCTGCACGAGCGGCCGATCATCTCGCGGCTCAACAGCCTCGCGAACCCGATCGAGATCCGCAGCGGCATGGTGTTCGCGCTCGAGACGTACTGCCCGGCGTCCGACGGCTTCTCCGCCGCGAGGATCGAGGAGGAGGTCGTGGTGACCGACACGGGCACGCACGTGATCACGAGGTTCCCCGCGCAGGACCTCTTCGTGGCGAATCCGTACTGAACATCGGGGAGTGAGAATGACGACGACGAGCCGGGCGGACGGGGCGGCAACGCTCACCACCGAGGAGCGGCTGGCGATGTACCGGCTGCTCGTCGAGCTGCGCCACTTCGAGAAGCGTGCCTACGACCTGTTCCTGCAGAACCTCGTGAAGGGCACGAGCCACCTGTCGATCGGCCAGGAGGCCATCGCGGCGGCGTTCGGCGTCGCCATGCGCGCAGACGACTACACGTTCGCGACGTACCGCGGGCACGCGCACACCCTCGCGCGCGGCGTGCCGATGACACCTGTGCTGGCCGAGCTGCTCGGCAGGGACAACGGCCTGATGGCCGGCAAGGGCGGCTCGATGCACCTGACGAGCGTCGAGCACGGGATGATGGGCTCGTACGCGATCATCGGCGCGCACCTGCCGATCGCGTGCGGCGCGGCATGGAGTGCCCAGTACCGCGACAGCGGGCAGGTCGCGGTCTGCTTCTTCGGCGACGGCACGACCAACATCGGCGCGTTCCACGAGGCGCTGAACTTCGCCGCGGTCTGGAAGCTGCCCGTCGTGTTCGTCTGCGAGAACAACCTCTACATGGAGTACACGCCGATCGGCGACGTCACGGCGGTGCCGCGGCCCGCGGCCGACCGCGCGTCGTCGTACGGCCTCGAACCGATCGTGGTCGACGGCAACGACCCCGACGCCGTCCACGCGGTCGCCGCCACCGCGCTCGCCCGCGCGCGAGCCGGCGAGGGGCCGTCGCTCGTCGAGGCGCTGACGTACCGGCACGGCGGCCACTCCCGCGCGGATCCGGGCAAGTACCGGCCGGACGAGGAGGTCGCCGCCTGGCTCGCGCGCGACCCGGTCCCGATGTACCGGCAGCGGCTGGTCACCGACGGGGTCGAGGAGCACGTGCTCGACGACATCGACGACGCCGTGCACGCCGCCGTCGACCTGGCGACCGAGGAGGCCAAGGCGGGCGGCACACCGGGCGAGGGCCTGCTGATGACGGACGTGTGGGCGGATGGAGGCTCGTCATGGCGCAACTGACGCGTCCGGTAGGCGACATCGTCTGGGTGTACGCCCGAGCGAGCCGAAGGGGTGGGCGTTCATGACACTCACCTACAGAGAGGCCATCGCGCGGGGCATCGCGCAGGAGATGCGGCGCGACGAGAACGTCGTGTTCCTCGGCGAGGACGTCGCGGCCGCCGGCGGCGTGTTCAAGGGCACGGTCGGGCTGCTCGAGGAGTTCGGCCCGCGGCGCGTGCGCGACACCCCGATCAGCGAACAGGCGATCCTCGGTGCCGCGATGGGTGCCGCGATGACCGGCCTGCGGCCGATCGCCGAGATCATGTTCAGCGACTTCTTCGCGGTCTGCTGGGACATCGTGGCCAACGAGATCGCCAAGACCAGGTACATGACGAACGGGCAGATCTCGCTTCCCCTGGTCATCAGGTCAGGCAACGGCGGCGGCCTGCGCTTCGGCGCGCAGCACTCGCAGAGCGTCGAGAACTGGGCGATGGCCGTGCCCGGCATCAAGGTCGTCGTCCCGTCGAACCCGCGCGACGTCGTGGGCCTGATGTCCGCCGCCGTACGCGACCCCGACCCGGTCGTGCTGCTGGAGGAGAAGGGCCTCTACGCGACGAAGCAGGACGTGCCCGACGGCGAGATCGTCGACGAGCTGGGCAAGGCGACCGTCCTGCGCGAGGGCGACGACGCGACGCTCGTCGCGCTCGGCAGCATGGTGCCCAAGACCGTCGCGGCGGCCGAGGAGCTCGCCGCCGTCGGCCTCGAGTGCACCGTCGTCGACGTCCGAAGTCTCGTCCCGCTCGACACCGCGACCCTGCTCCGCGAGATCAGCCGCACGGGTCGCCTGTTCACCGTCGAGGCCAACCCGCGGCTGTGCGGATGGGGTGCGGAGCTCGTCTCCGTCGTCGCCGACGAGATCTTCACCGACCTCGACGGCCCGCTCGTCCGCATCACGACACCCCACATCCCGCTGCCGGCCGCCGACGCCTTGGAGGACCTGGCGCTCCCGTCGGTCGAACGCATCGTCGACACCGTCCACAAGTCCATGACCACCTGAGCGCCCGCTCGCGTTATACCCGCCCCTGCCCGGCGGCGTCGGTGCATCCCCCCGCACCGGCGCCGCCGCCATGTCGTGGGTGCATCGCGGGGGCGGGCGGAACCCGTGAGGGTGCCCCTCACCGCACCCTGACACGGTGAGGGTGCCCTTCACGGGTGCGCTGACGCGGTGAGGGTGCCCTTCACGGTGGGCTGACGCGGTGAGGGTGCCCCTCACGGTGGGCTGACGCGGTGAGGGTGCCCCTCACGGTGGGCTGACGCGGTGAGGGTGCCCCTCACGGGTGGGAGGACACGGTGAGGGTGCCCCTCACGGGTGGGAGGACACGGGTGCGACGTCTCCGGCAGCCGGGCCGCACCAGGTGTCGAGTGCCGAACGGAGGGCCGTCGGATCCGCGTCGTCGCTCGCCCAGGCGTAGTAACCGTCGGGACGGACGAGCGCGTGGCGCGCGGGCGCGGCGGTCGACGTGACGACCCGCACCCGGTCGTGGTGTCCGGCCAGCACGGCGTCGGACCGCTCGTCGCCACCGGAGCCGACGAGGACGAACCGGCCACCGCGCAGCGTCTCGTACAGCCGCCCGCCGCCCGCCACCGGAAGGTCGGGCGCACGCCGGCCCACGAGCTCGTGGGCGCCGGGCGGACGCGGGTAGGTGATGCCGATGCCGGAGAGGCTCAGCACGGCCGCCTCGGGTGCGCGCATGACGCGACCCACCACCTGCCCGAGCAGGAACGAGGCGGCGCGGGTCCGCCGGTTCCGGCCGAGGACCATCCGCAGCAGGGCGCCGCTGCCGCGCAGCACCTCCCTGCCGACCGGGTGGCGTTCCCGTTCGTAGCCGTCGAGCAGGGCGGCCCGGCCGCGGACGGCGGACACGAGCCGCCAGCCCAGGTCGGCGGCGTCCTGCAGCCCGGCGTTCATGCCCAGCCCGCCCGCGGGGGAGTGGACGTGCGCGGCATCGCCGGCGAGGAACACCCGGCCGACCCGGTAGTGCGGGGCCTGTCGCTCGTCGCTGTGGAACCGGGAGAGCCAGCGCGCCTCGGTGATGCCGAACGACGTGCCGTGCACGCGTGCGGTGACGTCGCGGACCTCGTCGAGTGTCACCGGGGCGTCGTCGGGCAGCTGCCGGTGCCGGTCCCAGGCGATGACGCGGTACCAGCCGTCGCCGAACGGCACGATGAACGCGAACCCGTCGCGGCCGTTGGCGAGCGTGAGCACCTCCGAAGGCGGCTCGGACATGCGGACGTCCGCGATCATCACCGACTGCACGGCGGTGTGACCGGGGAACGGCAGGTCGAGCGCCCTCCGCACCGCGCTGCCCACGCCGTCAGTGCCGACGGCGTACGACGCGCGCACCGTCGACGTCGCGCCGGCCCTGCGCAGGTCGGCGACGACGCCGTCGCCGTCCTGTCGCAGGCCGACGAGCTCGGTGCCGCGCCGGAGCTCGACGCCGACCTTCGCCGCGCGCTCCTCGAGCACGCGCTCGGTCTCGTACTGCGGCGTGATCAGCAGGTAGGCGAACCGGCTCGGCAGCCGGCCGAGGTCGATCACGAGTTGGCCGATCGGGCGGATGGTCGCACGGCGCACGCCCGTGCTCACCAGGTCGTCGGCCACGCCTCGCATGTCGAGCAGTTCGAGGGTGCGCGCATGGACGGCGAACGCGCGGGTGAGGTTGGACTCGTCCTCCCTGCGCTCGACCAGCGTGCACGAGATCCCTTGCTCCGCAAGGTCTCCGGCCAGGAGCAGGCCGGTCGGTCCCGCGCCCACCACGAGGACGTCCGTGGTCGTCGTCATCGGGGTACCTCCCGTCGACATTCGCTCTGCGATTCGAGCATGACTCGCCGGACGGGGCGATGTCAACACTTGTTGGCCTACTAGCGTTGACATACGCTGGCGAGCGTGACGACGACACCACGGCGGTCCGACGCGACGAAGGCGACGATCCTCGACGCGGCACGCGAGCGGTTCGCGAGCGACGGCTACGAGCGTGCGACGATCCGGGCCATCGCGGCGGACGCGAACATCGATCCGGCGATGGTGATGCGCTACTTCGGCAACAAGGAAGGACTGTTCGCCGCGGCCGCCGAGCTCGAGCTCGACCTCCCGGACCTCCGTGCGGTGTCGAGGGAGGAGGCGGGTGCCGTCCTTGCTCGGCGGTTCCTGGAGATCTGGGAGGACAACGAGACGATGACGGCGCTGCTGCGCGCGCTGGCGACCAACGGCGCGGCGGCGAAGCGCGGCCGCATGATCTTCGGTCGCCAGCTGCGTCCCGTGGTCGCCGCCGTGTGCCCCCACCCGGACGAGGCGGCGGTACGCGCGGGGCTCGTGGCGTCGCAGGTGCTCGGCATGGCCCTGTGCCGTTACGTCCTGCGGCTGCCGCCGGTCGTGTCGATGTCGCGCGCCGAGGTCGTCCGTTGGCTGGGACCTACCCTCCAGCGCTACCTCACGGCCGACTAGTGTCGCCCGCCGGAAATTCGTAGGTTAAGTCGGTATGGTGGTGGCATGCCGAGAACTGGGCGTCCGAAGGCGGAGTTGGTGTTGACCGGTGCCGAGCGGGAGCAACTGATCGGCTGGTCTCGGCGGGCGAAGTC
>WHST01000026.1 GCA_009379955.1 Streptosporangiales bacterium
CCGCATCCACTCCGCCGCCGGCTTCTCGTAGTCGATCTTCGTCCAGCTGTCCCCGACGCGGACGTAGTACGGCTCGAAGTCGCGGTGCATGAGCGAGTGGTCGTACGTGAGGCCGCGGTCGAGCAACAGCTCGTTGGTGATACCGCTGAACTCCCACCACGGGGCGACGTAACCGGTCGGCCGCCTGCCCGACCGGCCCTCGAGGAGGTCGATGCAGTGGTGGAGGACGTCGGTCTCCTGCTGCCTGCTCATCGCGATCGGGTTCTCGTGGCTGTAACCGTGAACCCCGATCTCGTGCCCGGCCGCGACGCACGCGTCGAACTCCGCCGGGAACGTCTCGACCGAGTGCCCGGGCCAGAAGAACGTCTGGGTCATCTCGCGGCGGCGGAACAGCTCGAGCAGCCGCGGCACGCCGACCTCACCGGCGAACACGCCGCGGGAGATGTCGTCCGGCGAGTCCTCACCGCCGTACGAGCCGAGCCACCCGCCCACCGCGTCGACATCCACCCCGTAGGCGACGAAGATCTCCTTGGTCATGTGCGCGCACGCTCCCGCTCCGCCCCCGCGACCTGTCAGAACCTGAACAGGCTATGGCCTGCTGCGGTTCTGACAACCCCTCAGAGCCAGTCGACCTGGGGGGCGGGGACGCCGTCGGCCAGCCGTGCGTAGCCGGGTCCGCGCTGGAAGAACGGTTGGTGGTCGCCACGGTGGGCGCGCAGCCGGCCGCGGAGCGCGTCCGACGCGGGCTCGTCGAGCTCCGGGTCGTCCGCGGTGCCGGTGACGACGACGCCGTAGTCGTCGTTGGCGCCCGCAAGCGAGACCTTTCCCCAGCGCAGATCGCGCACGACGTCGGCGTACGGGCGGTCGAGCGGATCACCCCAGCCGCCACCTCCGGTGGTGCGGATGCGGATCACCTCGCCGGCGCCGACGGGTTCGGCGTCGGCGAGCGCGTCGACCTCGCGCTCCCGCGGGCCGCCGGGGTCGATCGTCACCGAGAACGACCGTCCTGCGCGCCCGCCCTTGACGCCCCAGCACGCCAGGATCGACCGGTCGGCGATCGACATGAAGTGGGCGTCGACCAGCATCCGCACGTGCTTCTCGTAGCCGAGCCCGCCGCGGTGCAGGCCGGGCCCGCCGGAGTCGACAGCGAGGCCGAGCGCCTCGACCACGAACGGGAAGCGGCCCTCGGAGAACTCCGTCGGCAGGTTGCGCGAGTCGGGGACCACGTGGATCGTGTCCTCGCCGTCGGCGTACGGGCGTCCGCCAGAACCGCCGCCGAGCACCTCGCGCATGAGGTACGGCCGGCCCTCGGCGTCGTCACCGTAGACGCCGGTGTACCTGATCGTCTCCTGGTCGGCCGGCATCTCGCCGTCGACCGCCTTCGCCACCGCGCCGGCCAGCACGCCGAGCATGCGCAGGATGACGAACGTCCGCGCGTTCGTCGGCGCGGGGAAGACCGGTGTGAGCAGCGTGCCCTTGTCGGGGAAGCGCATCTCGATGAGTGGCACGACACCCTCGTTGACATCGAGCTCGGCCATCCGTTCGGGTCCGTCGGCGAGGTTGCGCAGGATCGGCGCGAGCCACTTCTTCAGGAACACGCCCTCGGCATAGTCACCGCAGTGGTTGATCGGGCCCCTCGCCTGCGGTGCGGTGCCGGTGAAGTCGACGACGAGGTGCTCGTTCTCGGTGTCGTCCACCTTCGTCAGCGTGATGCGCTGGGTGTGCAGGCGCGGCTCGTCGACGCCGTCGTGCTCGGCGTAGTCCTCCCAGACGTACGTGCCAGCGGGGATCTTCGCGAGCACCTCGCGCCGGAACGTCTCGGTCGTCTTGTCGAGCAACGCGTCGAAGCAGCGTTCGACGGTCGCGACGCCATACCTGTCGAACAGCTCGCCGAGCCGTCGCGCCCCCATCAGGCAGGCCGAGCACTCGGCGTCGAGGTCGGCGGCGAGGCTCTCCGGCATCCGCGAGTTGCGGGTCATGATGCGCAGCGCCGCGTCGTTGCGCACGCCCTGGTCCCACAGCTTGATCGGCGGGACCATCAGCCCCTCCTCGAACACCGTCGTCGTGTGCGACGGCATCGAGCCGGGCACCGATCCGCCGATGTCGTCGTGGTGGCCGAACGCCTGCACGAACGCCACGACGTACGGACCGTCGTCGCCCTCGGCGAAGACCGGCACCGTCACGCACAGGTCGGGCAGGTGGCCGATGCCGCCCTCGGAGAGGTAGACGTCGTTGTGGAAGTACACGTCGCCAGGACGCATCGTCTCCGGCGGGAAGTCGCGCGCCACCGGGTGCACGAGCGCGGAGTACGAGCGGCCGGTCAGCTTGCGCAGGTGCCGGTCGTGGATGCCCGCGCGGAAGTCGTGCGCGTCGCGGATCATCGGCGAGCGCGACGTGCGCTCGATGGCGGTCTCGACCTCCTGCTCGACGCTCGCCAGGTAGCCCTCGACGATCTCGACGAGCACGGGATCGACCGCCTCCGCGGACGCGTCGGTGAGCCGGTACCCGTACGGATGCTGCTTCATGCGCGCCCGCTTCCTCCCGCGCCTCCGGCAGGCACCGCGACGACGTCGGCGCCGGTCCGGCGGCCAACCGCGGTCCCTACCTCCGGCGCACTCGTCAGCTCCTGCGCTCCGGTCACGCGGCGTCCTCCTCGTCCTCGGCTTCCTCCTCCGTTGCGTCCGAGGAAGTGGTGGTCATGGCCACCGGATTCTCGGACGCGACGGTGGGGTGCCTGGCGATCAGCACGTTGCCGTGGCGATCCACCTCTGCCCGGAAGCCGGGGTGGATCGGCACGGTCGAGCCGAACTCCTCGAGCACCGCGGGCCCCTCGACGACGTCGCCCCGGCCCAGCCGCGCGCGGTCGTACGTCGACACGTCGAACCACTCGCCGAAGTACGCCTTGCGCGAGCCGGTGCGCGCGGCGTCGGCGCCGGCGCCCTCGCCGACCTCGCGCGGCTGCGGGCTGCGGATCGGGCCGACGCCGGTGACGCGGAGGTTCACCCACTCGACCTGCTGGCGGTCGTCGCCGGCGAAGTCGTAGCCGTACAACCGCCGGTGCTCGGCGTGGAACGCGCCGGCGACCCGCTCGCAGAGGGCGTCGTCGATCTCGCCGGCAGGGACGTCGACGCGCACCTCGAACGCCTGGCCGTAGTAGCGCAGGTCGGCCGTCAGGGAGAACACGCGGTCGGCGTCGGCGAAGCCCTCCCTGGCGAGCGCGGCGTCGGCCTCGTCGCGCAGGTCGCCGAACACCGCGGCCACCGCGACGGGGTCGAGCCGGTCGTGCCGGCGGACGTGCGTGCGCACGTAGTCGTTGCGGACGTCGACGGTGAGCAGGCCGTACGCGGAGAGGTTGCCCGGGTCCGGCGGGACGAGCACGCCGCGCAGGCCGAGGACGTCGACGAGCCGGCACGCGAGCAGCGACCCCGACCCGCCGAACGTGACCATGGTGAAGTCGCGGACGTCGAGGCCGCGCTTCACGGTGACCTGGCGCAGCGCGTTGGCCTGGTTCCACGCGGAGACCTCGAGGACGCCCTCGGCGAGCTGCTCCACGCCCAGGCCGAGGCGGCCGGCCAGGCCGACGAGACCGGTCCGCGCGGCGTCGACGTCCAGCGGGATCTCGCCGCCGAGCAGGTGCGGCGGGATGCGGCCGAGCGCGACGTGCGCGTCGGTGATGGTCGGCTCGTCGCCGCCCTGGCCGTAGCAGATCGGACCCGGCTCCGCGCCGGCCGAGCGAGGCCCGACCTTGAGCGTGCCCTCGGGACTCACCCACGCGACGGAGCCGCCGCCCGCGCCGACCGTGACGACGTCGATCATCGGGATCTTGCTCGGGTACGCGCCGATGCTGCCCTCGGTGGTGAGCGCCGGACGTCCGCCCACCACGACCGCGACATCGGTCGAGGTGCCACCGCCGTCGAGCGTCACCACCGAGTCGACGCCCGCGCGCTCGGCGACGAGCGCCGCACCGAGCGCGCCGGCGGCGGGGCCGGAGAGCACGGTGCTGATCGGCTGGTGCACGACCTCGGTCGCGGACAGCACGCCACCGTTGGACTTCATGACGTAGAACGGGATCTCGTCGTCGCGCAGGTCGCGGAGGCGGCGCGCGATGTTGTCGACATAGCCGCGGATCGCGGGCTTCACCGCGGCGTCGACGAGCGTGGTGACGCTGCGTTCGTACTCGCGGTACTCGCGCAGCACGTCACTGGAGATGCTGACGGTGGCGTCCGGGTGCTCGCGGGCGAGGACGTCGCGCATCAGGTGCTCGTGCGCCGGGTTGGCGTACGCGTGCAGGAAGCAGACGCCGAGCGAGGTGATGCCGCGGTCGCGGAACCACCGGGCGACGGCGGCGGCGCCGTCCTCGTCGAACGGCCTGATCTCGGCGCCGTCGACAGCCAGCCGACCGCCGACCGTGCGCACGAGGTCAGCCGGCACGATGCGGTCGGGCTTCACCCAGAAGTACGAGTTGCCGTACCCGTCGGGCACGGCCTGACGCGCGATCTCGAGGAGATGGCGGTAGCCCTCGGTGGTGACGAAGCCGAGGTCGGCGACCTTGCCCTCGAGCAGCCGGTTGGTCGCGACGGTCGTGCCGTGGCTCACCGCCGTGACCGCGCGCCCGTCAACGTCGAGGAGACCGAGCACCTTGTCGATGCCGGCGAGGAAGCCGTCCGCGGGGTCGGCGGGCGTCGACGGCGTCTTCGTCGTGACGATCTCGCCGGTGTCCTCGTCGACGGCGACGACGTCGGTGAACGTGCCACCGGTGTCGATGCCGATCCGAATCCGCCTCATCAGCGGGCATTCTGCCCTACCACCCGCGTCGCCCACCGCCTGTCGCCTCCGCGCGAATGATCATGTTCAGTTGGTGAAGGTGTACCGAACATGGCGCATGGACCGTGGGAAGCGCGTATTCACCCACTGAACGTGATCATTCGACAGCGGGCGCGGGCGACTAGCGTGGGTGCCCAAAGGGTAGGAGGGCAGCTCATGACCACTGAGACCGTCTTCACGTACGGCGCACCGAACCTCACGTACGGCGCCGGCGCCGCAGCGGAAGTGGGCTACGAGCTCTCCAGGTACGGCGTACGCCGAGTGCTCGTCGTCACGGACCCGCGGGTGGCCGACACCGGCCACCCGCAGCGCGTCGCCGACCAGATGGACAGGTTCGGCATCACGGCGTCGGTCTACGACGGCTCGCACGTCGAGCCGACGGACGCGAGCCTCGCCGCGGCCGTCGAGCAGGCGCGGCACACCGGACCGTGGGACGCGTTCGTCGCGGTCGGCGGCGGGTCGTCCATCGACACCGCGAAGGCGATCGCGCTGCTCACCAGCAATCCGGGCGAGCTGATGGACTACGTCAACGCGCCGATCGGCGGCGGCCGCGCACCGACCGAGCGGCTGAAGCCGCTCGTCGCGCTGCCGACGACCACGGGCACCGGCGCGGAGAGCACCACGGTGTGCGTGCTCGACGTGCTGGCGCAGAAGGTCAAGGCCGGCATCAGCCACGCGTGGCTGCGCCCGACGCTGGCCGTGGTCGACCCCGACCTCACGCTCAGCCAGCCGCCCGGTGTCACGGCGGCGGCCGGCATGGACGTGCTGTGCCATGCGCTGGAGAGCTACACCGCCCGCCCGTACACCGCCTTCCCGCGCAAGCAGGCGGAGCAGCGCGTGCCGTACTGCGGCGCCAACCCGATCTCCGACATGTGGTCGGAGCGGGCGCTCGGCCTGCTCGGCCGCTCGTTCCGCGACGCGGTCGCGCACGGCGACGACCGCGAGGCACGCTCGGACATGGCGCTCGCCGCGACGATGGCGGGCATGGGGTTCGGCAACGCCGGCGTGCACATCCCGCACGCCAACGCGTACCCGATAGCCGGGCGGGTCAGGGACTTCCACCCCGACGGCTACCCACCGGACGAGCCGATGGTGCCGCACGGCATGGCGGTGGCACTCACCGCACCCGAGGCGTTCCGCGTCACGTTCGACGCCGCGCCGGAACGCCACCTCCGCGCCGCCGCTCTGCTCGACCCGGACGCCGGCGACTTCGGCGAACCGTCCGAACGCCTGCCTGCCGTGTTGGTGCGACTGATGCGTGACATCGGCATCCCGAACGGCCTCGCCGCCGTCGGCTACACCGCGGACGACGTCCCCGACCTCGCCGAGGGCGCGATGAAGCAGCAACGCCTGCTCGCCACCGCACCGATCGACGTGACATCGGACACCGTGGCCGGCGTCCTGAGTGCCTCCCTGGTCCTCTGGTAAGCGAGCGCGAGCCGTAACGTCCGAAGAAGTGGTGGCCATCGCCACCGGTTCCTCGGACGCAACGGATCTCAGATCGGCGCGCGCCGGGCGACGACCTCGACCCAGCGCTGGACGAAACGGCCGTCTGTCGTCGCCCATCGCTCGGCTGCCTCGGCGGCGGGGACGAGCACGTCCCGCGTGGCGGCGTCGGCGCCGGGGAGCGCCGCGGTGACGCGGGTGCCGACGTAGCGGGCGAGCTCGGCGTACGCCATGTCGACCCGGTCGTCGGCGACGGTCCGGACGGACGTGAAGCCGGCAGCCACCACCAGGTCGGGCAGCCGTCCGCCGGCGAGGGGTCCCCGCCCGCGAGGCGACGCAGCAGGTAGTGGCCGGCGAGCGCGTCGTCGACGTCGCGGGTGCGCGGGTCGAGGACCGCCCCGGACCAGTCGGAGCTGCACACCACCAGCACGCCGCCGGCGCGCAGGACGCGACGCAGCTCCGCGAGCGCGTCGCCCGGGCGCGCCAGGTGCTCGACGAGCGCATGGGCGAACACCACGTCCGCGGAACCGGTGCGCGCGGGCAGGGCGTACACCGATCCCTGCGCGAAGCGGAGGTTGCGCACACCCGCCTGCCGCGCGGCGGCGACCGTCGGCGCGAGCTGATCTACCTGGCGGTCGACACCGAGCACGGAGCCGTCCGGGACGGACGCCGCCAGGTCGCGCGTGATCGTGCCCGGCCCGCACCCGATGTCGAGGACGAGTCTCGCGTCGGACAGATGCGGGCGCACGGCGGCCGCGCGCGTGTCCGCGGTGCGCCGGCCCATCATCGCCAGCGCGTCCGTGGACCAGCCCGGCGCGTACTCCTCCGCGGGACCCATCCGTCGACCTGTCTAGTGCCGATCCGAGGAAATGACAGGGGACAAGTTCGTCACGACGAGGACGTCCGCGCGGGCCGACGGCTCGTACGGTGCGAGCTTGCCGTCCACCGCATGCGTCGAGGGAGACCTGCAGTGAGACCGAGGAAGCGTACCGATCCGCCGGCGAGCGTGCGGGACCGCATCACGCGGGCGCAGTGGCTGACGCTGCTCGCGACGACCCTTGCCTGGGGCCTCGACGGGTTCGACGGCAGCCTGTTCACGCTGGTCGTCGGGCCTGCCATGACCGAGATCCTCGCCACCGGCGGCGTGCCCGCGGATCCCGACACCGTCAAGTTCTACAGCGGCGTCGCCATCAGCATCTACCTGCTCGGCTGGGCGCTCGGTGCCGTCGTCCTCGGCGTGCTCGCCGACTACCTCGGCCGACTGCGGGTGCTGACCGCCGGCATCCTCGTGTTCGCCGTCTTCACCGCGCTCACCGCCCTCGCGACAGACTTCTGGCAGGTCGCCGTGTTCCGCTTCCTCGCCGGGGTGGGATCGGGCGTGGAGTACCCCGTGGGCGCGACGCTGATCGCGGAGGTCTGGACGAACCGGCACCGAGCACGAGCCGCAAGCGTCATGGCGTCGGGCTACGCCGCCGGCTACTTCCTGGCGTCGGTGACGTACGGGCTGATCGGCGGGTTCGGCTGGCGGGTGACCATCGCGGTCACCCTGGTGCCGGCGTTGCTGGTCTTCGTCATCAGGCGGTTCCTGAAGGAGCCGGAGACCGCCATCGCCGCCCGACGGCAGCGGCGCGCCCTGCGGGAGGTCCCGGGCGCCCGCCCGCCGAGGTTCACGCTCGTCGAGCTGTTCTCCCGGCCGCTGCGCAGGACCACGGTCCTCGCGATGGTGCTGTGCGCCGGCACACTGCTCGCGTTCTGGTCGATCACGACGTGGGCGCCGCAGATGATCCGCGACCTCGCATCGACGGACGGGGAGGCCCTCACGCGTGTCGCCGTCGGCACGGCGTTGCTCAACCTCGGCGGCTTCCTCGGCTACGCCAGCTGGGGCTTCATCGCCGACGCCCTCGGCCGCCGGCCCGCCTTCGTCGTCAGCATCGCGTGCATGTGGGTCGGTTCCGCGGTCCTCTTCCCGTGGGGCTGGGGCTACCAGATGTACCTCGTCGTGCTCCCGGTCATCGGGTTCGGTGTCTTCGGCGCGTTCTCCGGCTGCGCCGTCTGGTTCCCCGAGCTGTTCGCCCCACCGGTCCGCGCGACCGCGATGTCGTTCACGAACAGCTTCGGGCGCATCCTCACCGCGCCCGGCCCGGTCGTCGCGGGGGTCGTGGCCGCGTCCTGGTTCGGCGGCAGTCTCCCGCAGGCGGTCATGGTCGTGGCGACCATCGGGCTCATCGCGCTCATCGGCGTCGCGCTGCTGCCCGAGACACGCGGCGAGATGGTGCACGGCTGGTCGCCGGACGCCGACGGGCCACCGTCTGGTGCGTCGAACCAAGCGTGAGATCCTCGACGCCTCGACGCGTGAACCCACCTTCAAGGAGAGTCCATGACACACGTGCCGAATGTCGAACTGAACGACGGACGGTCGATGCCGCAGCTGGGGTTCGGGGTCTACAAGGTGCCGCCGGACGAGACGGCGGTGTCCGTGCGCACCGCGCTCGACGCGGGCTACCGCGGCATCGACACCGCTGCCCTGTACCGCAACGAGGAGGGCGTCGGTCGCGCGATCGCCGAGTCAGGCGTGCCGCGCGAGGAGCTGTTCGTCACCACGAAGCTGTGGAACGACTGGCACGGCCACGATTCCGCACTCGCGGCGTTCGACGAGAGCCTCGGCAAGCTCGGCCTCGACTACGTCGACCTGTACCTCATCCACTGGCCCGTCCCGTCGCGCGACCTGTACGTCGAGACGTGGCGCGCGTTCGAACGCCTCCGCGACGAGGGACGCGCCAGGTCGATCGGCGTCTCCAACTTCACCGAGGAGCACCTCGGCCGGCTGGTCGCCGAGACCGGCACCGTCCCCGCCGTCAACCAGGTCGAGCTGCATCCCCTGCTCACCCAGGCTCCGCTGCGCGCGTACCACGCCGAGCACGGCATCGCGACCGAGGCGTGGGCGCCGCTGGCCCGCGGCGGTGAGCTGCTCGCCGAACCGGCGCTCGTGGAACTGGCCGAGAAGCACGACCGGTCGCCGGCCCAGGTGGTGCTGCGCTGGCACCTGCAGCTCGGCAACATCGTGATCCCGAAATCCGTGACGCCCGAACGGATCCGGCAGAACATCGACGTCTTCGACTTCACGCTGTCCGACGACGACATGGCGCGGATCGACGGACTCCACACCGGCGTGCGCACCGGCGGCCACCCGGACGAGGTCGCGTAAACGGGTCGGGTCAGCCGGCGCCGAACAACTCGAGGCAGGGCCGCACGCCGGTGACCGTGACCGGTGGGCGGTCCGTCGACTCCCAGTCGTCGCGCGAGAGCCGTAGCCGCTGGGACACGACGACCTTGCCGTCGAGGACGTCCCTGGTGATCCCGTCCGGCCGGTAGCCGAACTTCCGCGAGACGCCGAGCGAGGCGAGGTTGTCGTCGAACGACATCGTCGTCGCCGATTGGCAACCGAGCTCGGCGAAGGCCAGGTGCAGGATCGCGGCGCGCATCTCCGTGCCGATCCCGCGGCCCTGGTGCTCGAGGCCCAGCCACGATCCGGTGATCACCTCACGCCGGATGGGGAACTCCTCCGCCCGCATGTCCTGGATGCCCACCGCTCGACCCTCGTGGAAGACCGCGAGCTCGAGAGCCCAGTCCCCCGGCGTCCACTCGCCCAGCCTGCCCCAGTGCTGCTGGATCACGTGCCGCGCCTGCGCCGCGGGCGGCTGGTCCGTCCACGGCGAGAGGAACGGCCGGGAGCCCGGCGGGTGGACGCCGCGCGCCGCGACCTCGGCCAGCTCGGCGAGCTCGTCCTCGGTGGGCAGCCGCATCTCCAGCCGCGCGGTCGTCACCCGCAGCCCCTTCATGGGCCAGTGGTCCATCATCATGGCCGACAGTCTGCCGGAGATCGAGGCCGCGCACCGCGACCCAGTGTGGTGAAAGAGCAGGCGGTCAGCGGGCGAGGCGGCCGAGTAGTGCGGACGCCACCGCGATCGCGGCGACGGCGGCACCCAGCAGCACGGCGACGTCGAGCAGCAGGTGGTGCGGAGTGCCGACGAGCAGGCCGCGGAGCGCGTCGACCTCGTAGCTGAGCGGGTTGACGTGGCTCAGCACCTTCAGCCACGTCGGCATCACCTCGACCGGGTAGAGCGCGTTCGACGCGAAGAACAGCGGCATGGTGATCGCCTGCCCGATGCCCATCAGCCGCTCACGGGTGAGCACGAGCCCCGCGATCGTGATCGACAGGCAGCAGAAGAACGCCGCGCCGAGCACGACGATGCCGGCCGCCGCGAGCCAGTGCAGCGGGTTCGTGGTGAGGCCGACGCCGAGCAGCGCGGCGAGGACGAGCACGATCAGCACCTGGGCGATGGCGCGTACGCCGGCCGCGAACGCCTTCGCCGTGACCAGCGCCGCGCGCGGTGTCGGCGTCACGAGGAGCTTGGCGAGCACGCCGGCGTCGCGCTCCCAGATCACCTGGATGCCGAAGAAGATCGAGATGAACAGCGCCGACTGCGCGAGGATGCCCGGCGCGAGGAAGTCGAGGTACGGCGTGTCGCCGGTCGGGATGGCCTTGATGCGGGTGAACGTCGTGCCGAAGATGAGCAGCCACAGCGCCGGCTGGATCGTCCGGGTGAGCAGCTCGGTACGGTCGTGCCGCAGCTTCTGCAGCTCGACCAGGCACAGGGCGCCGATCCTGCGCGGCAGGACCAGCAGGTACGTCCCCGCGCCGTCGGGCAACGGTTCTGCGGTCAGGGGGTCAGCGGAGTCGACCCGCGGTGCGTCGGGTCCTGCGGACGTCACGGAAGGTGTCACCTCCCTCGTGCGCCGCGCCGAGGCTGTCGCCCGTGTGGTGCCGGAAGACGTCCTCGAGCGCCGCGTCGGGGCCGAGCGCGGCCCTCAGGTCGGTCGGCGTGCCGCGGGCGCGGATGGCGCCGCGGTGCATGAGCGCGACGCGGTCGCACATCTGGTCGGCCTCGTCCATGTAGTGCGTGGTCATCAGCACCGTCATGCCGGTGCGCTCACGGAGCTCGGCCACGCGCTCCCACACCTCGCCGCGGGCGATGGGGTCGAGGCCGATCGTCGGTTCGTCGAGGATGAGCAGCCGGGGACGGTTGACGAGCGCCTGTGCCAGCTCCAGGCGCCTGACCATGCCGCCCGAGTACGTCTTCACCAGTCGGTCGGCCACCTCGGTGAGCCCCATGGCGGCGATCGCGTCGCCGGCGCGCTCGGTGCGGGTCGCGCGCGGCACGTCGAACAGCCGCGCGAAGAGCATGACGTTCTCGCGTCCGGTGAGCGCGGCGTCGGCCGAGAGCTGCTGCGGCAGGTAGCCGATCGTGCGGCGCACGGCCATCGTGTTCCTGCGGACGTCGCGCCCGAACACGGTCACGCTGCCGAGCCGCACCGGCAGCAGGGTCGTCAGCACGCGGATCGTGGTCGTCTTGCCCGCCCCGTTGGGGCCCAGCAGGCCGAACGCCTCCCCGGCCGCGACGTCGAGATCGACCGCGTCGACCGCCGTGTGCTCACCGAAGCGGTACGTGAGCCCGCGGACGTGCACGGCGGCTCCCGCCGGCGCGTGTCCGTTCTCCGTTCCCATGCCGTCCACAATAGCCTCTGTACCAGAGGTATCGCGAACGCGGCCCTCACCGCAGCCGTGTGTGCACGTCGCGCAGCAGGTCGCCGAGCAGCCCGGCGAGCCGGGCCCGCTCGTCGGCGCCGAGCCCGTCGAGGAGCTCCGCCTCGCGCCCGAGCACCGCGTCGACCGTGGTCTCAACGACGTCGTGCCCCTTCTCCGTCAGCTCGACCAGCACCTCACGGCGGCCCGGCCCTGGCCCCCGCGCCACGAGGCCGGCGCGCTCGGCCCGTGCCACGCGCTGCGAGATCGCCCCTGGCGTGATCAGCGAGCGCGCGGCGAGCTCGCGCGTGCTGAGCGCGTACGGCGGCCCGCCGCGGCGCAGCACGCTCAGCAGGTCGAGCGTGGCACCGTCGACGCGGGCCTCGGCGAGCACCCGGCGCCGGTCGTCGGCGAGCAGCTTCGCCAGCCGGAAGATCGGCGTGACGACGCCGATGGACGACACCGGCGTCCCCGGCCGCTCCCGCTCCCACGCCGCCGCGATCGCCTCCACCGGGTAAGCGGACGGCTCGTCGAGCGGGTACGCCGCGGACGTCGGGTCGTCCGACTTGCCCATGTCGGATCCTCCGGTTAGTTTAGAGCTAAATTTAGACCTGAACGAACTGAGGAGAAGGTATCTGATGACCCGCACCGTCCTGGTCACCGGTGGTGGCACCGGCATCGGCCGCGCCGTCGCGGAACGCTTCGCCGCCGCCGGCGACACGGTCGTCGTGACCGGCCGCCGCCGCGAGCCGCTCGAGCGTACGGCGAAGGAGCTCGGTGACCGCGTCTCGGCTCTCGTGTGCGACAGCACCGACGCCGACTCGCTCACCGCGGCACTTCCCGAGCTGCCGGCACGGATCGACGTGCTCGTGAACAACGCCGGCGGCAACACCGACCTCGACACGGTCGGGTAGAGCACCACCAGCGCGTACAGCGCGAGCGCAGGGAGGACGAATAGGTACGGCACCCGCCCCGGCTCGCGGAGCGGACCCCGGGCCGTCCGGCCGACGCCGGCGGTGAGCGGGACCGTCGACGTCACGGAGTTCCCTTGTCGTACTCCGCGTCGAGCTGGGTCAGCAGCTGCCTGGTGGTGAGCTTCTTGTCGTAGAGGTCCTGCCCGGACTGCAGGAGGGTCTGCTGGGTGCTCCCGTTCGGCCACAGGTAGTTGGCGAACGGCGCCGTCCTGCGCTTCTCGAGCAGCGGCATGATCGGGTCGAGCGTGGTGCTCTCGAGCTTCGCGCCGACGTCGAGGCCCGGCAGCACGCCGTTGGTGTTCGCGTACTTCGCGACGTTGTCCTTCCGCGCGAGGAACCTGAGGAACGCCTTCGCGTTGTCGGCGTTCTTCGACGCGGCGTTGACGGCGAGGAACTCGGGCGCGATGGGGACGAAGGTCTCGTCCGCGTCGTCGGTCGCCGGCAGCGCGAACACGCCGATGTCGTCGGCGCCGCCCTCGGCGTACCCGTGCAGCTGCGGCAGCCCTGCCGAGACCATCAGGATCATCGCGGACTCGCCGGTGGCGACGGACTGCATGCCCTGCTCGGGCGGCACGCCGAGCGCGCCCTCGCTGAAGTACCCGGCGTCACGCAGCTCGAGGAACTTCGCGAACACCTCGCGCCAGCCCTCGTCGTCGACGAGGTTCGTCTTGCCGGCCTTCAGCTGCTCGTCGATGTCGGGGTTGTCGGCGTAGACCAGCGTGGCAGCGAGCGCGTACATCCAGAACTGGAGGTAGACACCACCCTGCAGCGGTGCGGCGATCGGCGTCATGCCCGCCTTGCGCAGCCGGTGGTTCGCCGCGAGGAACTCGGGCCAGGTGGTCGGCACGTCCACCTTCGCCTTGGCGAAGGCCTTCTTGTTGTACGCCATCACGATCGCGTTGCGGCTGACCGGGAAGGCCATGGTCTTGCCGTTCACGTCGGCGAGCGGACGGGCGTCGGACGGCAACGACTTGGTCCACGGCTCGGCCGAGACGTCGGCGAGCTCGCCGTCGGTGCCCAGAGTTCCGACCGCGACGGGGCTGGAGTAGCCGGGCGACACCCTGATGACGTCCGCCGCGGTCCCGGACGTGAGCTGGACGCGCAGCTGCCGGTTGAGCTCGTCCGTCGCCGCGGCCGAGGCGTCGACGGTGACGCCGGACGACTTCTCGTACGCCGCGAAGAAGCTCTTCAGGCCGGCGTTGACCTCGGTGTTGACGTAGGCGGTGAGCTTGCCCTCCGGCTGCTCCTCGCCGCCGGTGTTGACGAAGCCGCAGCCGCTCAGCACCGACGCGCACGCGACGAGGCCGGCGACCGCGCCGCGGGTGCGCGCACCCCGTCTCGTGCGGGCGGTCGGGCGTGGGCCGGTGGATCCGATGCGCGTGGTCATGGGGCACTCCTGGGCAGGGCCGGTGCGACGGGGGACGGTGTCAGTCGGGTCGCCTGGGACGGTTCTGGTGGACCTGTCGGGGAGTGCGGCGTGCCGGGGGCACCCGGCACGATCGCGCCCGAGTCGAGGAGTGCGCCGCGCACTTCCGCGATCGACACGTCCTGCATCGGCTCACCGGCTCGCGCGGAGAGCGCGGCGAGCGCCCCGGCCGCCTGGCCGGTGGCCATCGACGAGGCCTGCACGCGGTACGCGGAGTTGGCGGCCTGGTCGCCGCTGACGGCGCGGCCGGCGACCGCGAGGTACCCGCTCTCGCGGGGGATCAACGCGCCGCGCGGGATGGTGGGGAACGTGCCGTGCGGCAGCGGCCGGATGTCGATGCCGTCGCCCTCGGGCCGGTGGACGTCGACGGGGTAGAAGCTGTAGCAGAGCGCCTCGTCCCAGAGCCGCCCCGACACGTAGTCGTCCTCGGTGATCCGGTCGAGGCCGTCGATGGTGTACGTCTCCCGCACACCGGTCTCGACGGCCCAGCCGTCGATGCGCAGGTCGTGCAGCCCCGGCTGGGCCTTGAGGAACGCGTAGACGCGCATCATGGTGCGGCGGCCGGCGAGCTCGGTCGCCGTCCTGGCGGCACTCGTGCCGCCGCCGACCCCGGTCACGTGGATCGCGTTCTCACCGCGGCTGCGCAGGAACTTCTCGATCGGATGCGACGCCATGTCCTCGGCGCGGAGCGTGCCCCCTGTGATCGCCTGCTCGCGTGCGCGTTCGAGGGCGGGGAGGTCGAGGGCGTCGAGGTCGTAACCGCCGAGCCGGATCATGATGGTGCCCGGCTGGCGTTCGGCGTTGCTGAGCCGGCGGCATCCGGCCAGCGCGACGACGTCGGCGTCACCGGTGCAGTCGAGGATGCGCGCCGCGCGGGTGCGGACGAGCCCCTCCTTGGTGCACAGCGTCACGTCCCAGTGGTTCCCCTGCCAGGCCACCGCGCCGACCATCGTGTGCAGCAGCAGGTGCACGCCGGCGGAGGTGACGGTCTCGTCGACCACCGCGGCGTACACCGCGGGGTTCACCGGCACCTGGAGCTTGAAGTGCGGGAGGTCCCAGCGGGAGAAGTCGGGGAGCTCCGTGCCGGCGAGCTCGACCGAGCGACGCACCATGTACCAGCCGATGCCCGCGATGACCTGGCGTCCCCACGCGTGGAAGAGGCCGGGCAGGGCGACGCCCGCCACGGTCGTGGTGCCGCCGAGCGCGCCGTTCTTCTCGACCAGCAGTGTGCGCGCGCCGAGCCGCGCGGCCTGCACGGCGGCCGGCGCCCCCGCCGGCCCGCCGCCGACGACGAGGACGTCGTACTCGTCGCCCAGGGCCATCAGGCACGCCCCAGCAGGACGGACAGCTCGGCCGCCGCGTCGACGACGGCCACCCGCAACGACTCGTCGAGCGTGCGAGACCGGCGCGCCGCCGGATAGCCGACGCAGAGCGCGGCGACCGTCTGGTCGGTGTGGTCGTTGACAGGTGCGGCGACCCCGCACACCCCGGCGGCCTCCTCCTCGAGGTTGGTCGCGAACCCCTGCCGCCGCACGGTGTCGACGAGCATCCTGAGGCTGTCGGCACCGGGACCCGACGCGACGGCGTCGCGCCATGGCGCGGTGTCGAGCATGCGCTCGCGCCGGGCGTCGGTGAGCCCGGCGAAGAGCACCTTGCCCGCCGCCGTGCGGAACAGCGGAGCGGCCGACTTGTCGGTGAACTGGGTGGTCGTCGGGTTGATGTTGAGCAGCTGCGGGCTGACCAGCACCGCGATGTCGACCCGCTGGGTGTCCTTGAGGACGGCCAGATGCACGGTCTCCCTGGTCTGCTCCCACAGGTCCTTCAGCACCGGCGCGGCGACCGCCGAGAGGTCGCTCTGCGCCAGGTAGGCGCGGTTGAGGTCGAAGAAGCGGGAGCCGAGCAGGTAGTGCCTGGTGCCCTCGTCCTGGCGGATCAGCCCGTGGGCAACGAGCGACGCCAGCAGCGTGCGCCCGGTGGAGGCGTGTAGCCCGACCGCGGTGGTGAGCGCCTTGAGCGACGTGCCCGCGGCCCCGGCGCGCGCGGTGACGTCGAGCAGGGCCATGGTGCGGTCGATCGCCTGGATCGGCGTCCTGCGCCACGGTCCGTCCGTGCCGCCCTCGACCGCCTGGTCGTTCGACATTATCGAAGCTCCTTCGACATTCTGCCGTGACGGTACGACGTGGCGCACGAGGCTGTCAACGGACGGTCCAGGGAGCAGTCGTGCCGGACAGAACGCCCCGGTGCTCGTCGCGCTCTACGCCCCGGTGCTCGTCCCGCTCTACGGCCCGCCGTCGTCGGGCAAGACGGCACTGTCGGGAGCCTCGAACGAGGGACGTGAACTGCGGTCGCGCGCACCAGGATCGCCCACCCGGCCCGTACACTCACCTGAGTCACCGACCGAGACAGCTGAGGTTCGCATGCCCGAAGACCCGCGGGACATCTACAAGCGCATCCAGGCGATCACCGACAACGACGGCCGGCTGCCCGTCCCGATCTACGTGGTCATGCCGCAGTTCCCGTACGAGGGACAGCTCGACGTGAAGCGCGTCGTCGAGCCGCGCATTCCCGAGCCGCCCAGGCGCGGCGACACCGGCGCCGACGACTGCCCCCGCTGCGAGTACCTCGAGGAGGGTGGGATCTGGTCCGACGAGCACTGGATCCTCGCCATCGAGAAGGAGCCGACCGGCCTGCCGGCGGCCGTCCAGGTCTTCCCCCGCGAGCACGTCGACCTCGGCGACCTCGACGACGAACGTGCCGGCGAGCTCGGTCGGATCGTCGTCCACCTGGAGCGCGCGATCTTCGGGCTCGGGTCGATCGGACGGGTCCACGTCGCGCGGTGGGGTGACACCGACGCCCACCTGTGCGTCTTCGTCTACGCCAGGCCCGAGGGCTTCGGCGAGCTGCGCGGCACCTGCCTGCCGCTGTGGGAGGACATCCTGCCGCCCACGCCGCAGGACGTCTGGCACTACAACCACAAGAAGGTCGCCGAGGTGTTCGCCGAGTCCTACGGGGGCGGCAACGTCCTGATCAGCCAGGACGACGTACCCGACTTCGGCGAGGTCGCGAGCCGCCTCGAGGGCATCTGACCGCGCCCGGCGTACGCCGTCAGGCCAGCGCGGCGGCGACGACGGTGCGGGCCTCTTCCTGCACCCGGGCGAGGTGCTCGGGACCGCGGAACGACTCGGCGTAGATCTTGTACACGTCCTCGGTGCCCGACGGTCGGGCCGCGAACCACGCGCTCTCCGTGAGCACCTTCAGCCCGCCGATGGGGGCGTCGTTGCCCGGGGCCGCGGTGAGCTTGGCGACGATCGGCTCGCCGGCGAGCTCCGTGGCGGTCACCTGGTCGGCGGTGAGCTTCGCCAGCACCGCCTTCTCGGCGCGGCTCGCCGGAGCGTCGACCCTGGCGTATGCGGGCTCGCCGAACCGTCCGACGAGCTCGGCGTAGCGCGCACTCGGGCTCGCACCCGTCGCCGCCAGCATCTCGCTCGCCAGCAGGCACAGCACGATGCCGTCCTTGTCGGTGGTCCACACACCGCCGTCGCGGCGCAGGAACGAGGCACCGGCGCTCTCCTCGCCGCCGAACCCGAGCGAGCCGTCGAGCAGCCCGGACACGAACCACTTGAACCCGACCGGCACCTCCACGAGCCGGCGACCGAGGTCGTCCGCGACCCGGTCGATCATCGCCGACGACACGAGCGTCTTGCCGATCGCGGCGCCGGCCGGCCAGTCCGCGCGGGAGCGGTAGAGGTAGTCGATCGCGACCGCGAGGAAGTGGTTGGGATTGAGCAGCCCGGCGTCCGGCGTCACGATGCCGTGGCGGTCGGCGTCGGCGTCGTTACCGGTCGCGATGTCGTACGCGTCGCGCTGCCTGATCAGTGACGCCATCGCCGACGGCGACGAGCAGTCCATACGGATCCTGCCGTCCCAGTCGAGCGTCATGAACCGCCACGTGGGATCGACGAGCGGGTTCACCACGGTGAGGTCGAGGCCGTACCTCTCGCCGATCTCACCCCAGTACGCGACGCTCGCGCCGCCCAGCGGATCGGCGCCGATGCGCACGCCCGCCGACCGCACCAGGTCGAGATCCACCACGGCCCCGAGGTCGGAGACGTACGCGTCGAGGAAGTCGTACGTCCCCGTCGTGTCGGCGGCCCGCGCGCGTGACAGCGGGATGCGGCGCACACCGCGAAGGCCGTCGACCAGCAGGGCGTTGGCGCGCTCCTCGATCCACTTCGTGGCCGCGGTGTCGGCCGGGCCGCCGTTCGGCGGGTTGTACTTGAAGCCGCCGTCGCGTGGCGGGTTGTGCGACGGCGTGACGACGACGCCGTCGGCGAGGCCGGACGTCCTGCCACGGTTGTACGCGAGCACGGCGTGCGACAGAGCAGGCGTCGGCGTGTAGCCGTCACGGCCGTCGACGAGCACCGTCGTGCCGTTGGCGGCGAAGACCTCGAGCGCCGTCGTCCATGCCGGCTCGCTCAGCGCGTGGGTGTCGCGGGCGAGGTACAGCGGACCGTCGGTGCCCTGCTCGGAGCGGTACTCGCAGATGGCCTGGCTCGTCGCGGCGATGTGGTCGTCGTTGAACGCGGCGTCGAACGCCGAGCCGCGATGCCCCGACGTGCCGAACGCGACCCGCTGCTCGGGCACGGCCGGGTCCGGGTGCTCGGCGTAGTACGCGGTGACGAGCCTCGCGACGTCGACCAGGTCGGCGGGCTCGGCCGGGGTGCCGGCGCGCGGATGGCTCATGGCGTCGAGGATAGGTCACCCTCACGTGAAGAGGTGGATCGCGGCGAGCGACGTCGCTGCCGCCACCAGCGTCGAGACCAAGCCGAGCAGGGTGGCGCGGCCACCGGTGCGGACGAGCGTGCGCAGGTGCACGGCGGTGCCCAACCCGAACAGCGCCCCGGCGAGCAGCAGCGTCGTGACGACCTGAGCAGCGGCCAGCACGGGTGCAGGGACGACGCCGATGCTGCGGACGGCGATCATCACGAGGAACCCGACGACGAACAACGGCACGAGCGCCGGACGCTTCCCACCGTTCGTCGGACGCGCTCGGCCGCGGCGGACCAGGCCATAACCCGCGACGAGCGGCGCGAGGAGCACCACGCGGGTGAGCTTGACCACGACCGCGGTGCCGAGCGCGGCCGCACCCGCGGGCGAGGCGGCCGCGACGACCTGCGCGACCTCGTGCACGCTCGCGCCCGCCCAGACGCCCGCCGCGGCCTCCCCCAGACCCAGCGCTCCGTACGCGAGTGGCAGCAGCACGATCGCGGCGCTGCCGTAGAGGGTGACGAGCGCGACCGCGGTGGCAAGGTCCTCGTCGTCGCTGTCGGCCACCGCGTTCATCGCGACCGCGGCCGACGCACCGCAGATCGAGAACCCGGTGGCGACGAGCAACGTCGTGCCCGGCCGCACGCGCAGCAGCCGACCCGCCGCGAGCGTGGCGACGAACGTGAGGCCGACCGTCACCGCGACGACGCCGAGCACGCCTCGCGGCAGGCGCAGGACCTCGCCCACCGCGAGCTGCAGGCCGAGCAGCACCACGCCCGCGCGCAGCAGCCTGCGGGTCGCCACCCTGGTGCCGAGCTGCGCCCGCGGGCGTACCAGACCCACGTTGCGAGCGAGGACACCGAGCACCACCGCGACCGTGAGCGCGCTCACGAACGGCGCGACCCGGCTGACGGCGAACGCCACCGCGACACCGCCGGCGACGAGCGCGAGCCCGGGGAGGTAGGTGGTCACCCTGGTCCTCGCGTCCGAGGAACCGGTGGCCGGAGCGACCACTTCTTCGGACGTCACGGGGGTGCCGGGGTGTCTCACCACCTCAGCTTCGCGCCGGGACGCTTCCGCGAGTAGGGCGAACGTCCTGTCGATGCATAAGGAACGGTTATGGGAGGAGCTGTACGCTGACGACATGCGGTCCGACCTGCGCGCGCTCGAGATGCTGCTCGCCGTGGCTGAGCAGGGCAGCATCGGCTCGGCCGCGCGCGAGCTGGGCGTCAGCCAGCCCGCGGTGTCGGCCCGCATCCGCGACCTCGAGCGACGGACTCGGCTCGACCTCGTCGAGCGCACACCGCGGGGGTCCCGCCTCACCACCGTCGGGGCGACGCTCGCCGACTGGGCACGCGACGTCCTCGTCGCGTCGGACCGGTTGGAGGCGGGAGTCCGCGCGTTGCGGGCGACCCGCAACAGCGAGCTGCGACTGTCCGCGAGCATGACGATCGCCGAGTACCTGCTCCCCCGATGGCTCACCGAGCTCGCCCACCGTTCGCCGAGCACCACGGTCGCGCTGCGGGTGCGCAACTCGCGCGACGTCGCCGCCGACGTCATGTCCGGCGCCGCCGACCTCGGCTTCGTCGAAGGCGTCGGCGTCCCCGCACAGCTGCGCAGGCATCAGGTCGCGCGGGACGAGCTCGTCGTGGTCGTCGGACGACGCCACCCGTGGGCGCGCCGCAGGCGGCCGCTCCCTGTCACGGAGCTCGCCACCGCCGCGCTGGTGCTCAGGGAGCCGGGCTCCGGCACTCGCGAGGCACTCGAGCGCACGCTCGCCAGGACCGGCGTCGACGTCGCCCCGCGGTTGGTGCTCGCGTCGTCCGCCGCGATCAAGTCGGCGGTCGAGTCCGGCGAGGGCGTGACCGTGCTGAGCCGCCTGGTCGTCGCGGACGAACTGCACACCGGCCGGCTCGTGGCCATCGACGTCGAGGGTCTCGACATGCGGCGGTCGCTGCGCGCTGTCTGGCCGAGCGGCGTGCGGTTGTCCGAACCCGCGACGGAGCTCCTCCGCTGCGCCGGCGCAAGCGGACGAAACCAGGGTCGACATCAGGGGTGACCCGGGGGCGCATGCCGGGCGGGCGTGCAAGGATGGAGCGTCATGGACAACTACGGGCAGGTCTTGTGGCTGCCGATCTGTGCGGGCCTCACCGCGATCGGCGTGCTGTTCAGTGTGCTGGTGTGGCGTCGCCGCGGGGCCCCGTCCGGGCTGCGCATCTTCTCGTGGTCGCTGCTGCCGATGGGTGTCTATCTCATCGGCGTGCTTCCGGTCATCGTCCCGTTCGGCATCAGGCTCGTCACCTGGGTGACCGACGCCGTCTTCTCGCTCACCGCGTGGATCGGCGTCGCCCTGCTCGCGCTCGCCGTGCTCGTGTGGATCGTGTCCGGCCGGCTCCTCAGCAGGCGGAGCGCCGCCGTCGAGGGTGACGGCGACACCGACGCCGTCACGTCGCGGTCGTCCGGCAAGGAGGTCACGGCCGGCTCCTCGTCGACCCCCGCCAAGGACGCCAAGGCGAAGACGTCCGCCGCCAAGGACAAGTCCGCGGACGACGACGGGATGGGCGACATCGAGGACATCCTCAAGCGCCGCGGCATCACCTAGGCCCGTCCAGCACACCGTGACGTCGTCACGGCCGGCCACCCGTGAGGGGCACCCTCACCGTGTCCTGGCACGGTGAGGGTGCCCCTCACGGGTTCAGGTCGCCGCGCGCACCCGCCGCACCCCGGACGGCAGGCCACCGCGGGCCGCCGAGTCGGCGACCGTCTCCAGCAGGGTCGTCCCGAACGCACGGGCGGCGTGGATCGGCGTCACGCCGCTGCGGTGCGCGAGCGCGATCGTGCGCGACAGCCCGGGCGCCGCGAGCGGGGTCGCCCGCAGGCCGGCACGGTCAGCGAGCACCATGCTCGGCACGATCGCGATGCCCAGCCCCGCCTCGACGAAGCGCAGCACCGCGTCCATCTCGCCGCCCTCCACCGACAGCCGCGGACGGACGCCCGCCTGCTGGCACGCCTGCAGCGTGACGTCACGCAGGTCGTAACCCTCGCGGAACATCACGAGCGGCCGGTCACGGAGGTCCGCGAGCCGGAACCTGCTGCGCCGCGTGGGCGGCGGCTCCCCCGCCGGTGACGCGACGACGAGGTCCTCGCGCAGCAGCGGCTGCAGGACGAGCCGCTCGTCCGCGCCCGATGCCGGCACGATCACGAGGGCGACGTCGAGCTCGCCCTGGTCGAGCTGGCGGACGAGGTCACGTGACCCGTTCTCGGTGACCTCGAGCTCGATGCCCGGATAGCTGTCGTGGAACCGTCGCAGGACGTCGGCGACGAGCGTGACGCACAGGCTCGGGGTCGCGCCGAGCCGCAGCCGGCCGCGGCGCAGGCCGATCAGCTCGAGCACCTCGGTGCGTGCCGTCTCGGTGTCGGCGAGGATCCGCCGCGCGAGCGGGAGCAACGCCTCGCCGGACGGAGTGAGGGCGACGTTGCCGCGGGTGCGGCTGAACAGCGGTGCGCCGAGCTCGCGCTCCAGCGCGTGCACCTGCCGGCTGAGCGAGGGCTGCGCGACATGACTCGCCTGGGCCGCCCGGGTGAAGTGCCGCGTCTCCGCGACCGCCACGAAGTACGCGAGCTGCTGGAGCGTCACGAGCCATCCGCCAAAGCGAGCATCGCAGCGGTCCGAAGCGCACGCCTCGACCACCCGATCAGCGAGCGAGGAGCGGAGCGGAGGAGGACGGCGGGAAGCAGCGTCATAGCCTGATGCTATCGAACACCTGTTGACGATGCATTGGACGAATGCACGTCGCGCCGCCTAGCGTCGATGTCATGAGCGTGTCCCTGCGCAGGCCACCGGCGCCGGAGTGGCTGACCAACTCGGCGCCGGCCCGCTTCTGGCACGCGACCGTCGGCAAGAAGGCGGTCATGGCGACCACGGGCGCGCTGCTGCTGCTCTTCCTGGTCGCGCACATGATCGGGAACCTCAAGGTCTTCTTCGGCGCCGCGGCGTACGACCACTACGCCCACTGGTTGCGCACGCTCGGCGAGCCCGTGCTGCCGTTCGGCTGGTTCCTCTGGATCCTGCGTGCCGTCCTGCTCGCCGCCGTGGTGCTGCACATCGTCGCGGCGGCACAGCTGGCACTGCGCGCGAAGCGGGCGCGGCCCGTCGGGTACGCCGGCCGTACGCGGGTGCGCGGCGGGTACGCGGCACGCACGATGCGCTGGGGTGGCGTGCTGATCGCCCTGTTCGTCGTGTACCACCTGCTCGACCTCACGGTCGGCACGGTGAACCCCGACTTCCGTACCGGCGAGCCGTTCCACAACCTCACCGCGAGCCTCGGCGTCTGGTTCGTCACGCTCTTCTACACCGCCGCGATGGCCGCGCTGGCCCTGCACATCAGGCACGGCCTGTGGAGCGCACTGCAGACCCTCGGCGTGGTCGGCGGTCGCGAGCGGGTGACGCGGTGGGGCGCGACGGCGGTCGCGTTCGTGATCTGCGGCGGCTTCGTGATCGTCCCGTGGGCCGTACTCCTCGGACTCGTGAGGTGACGATGGAACGCTATGTCGAGGGCGCGTCGATAGCCGACGCCAAGGCGCCCGACGGCCCGGTCGAGGAACGGTGGGAGAGCCGCAGGTTCGGCGCCCGCCTGGTCAACCCGACGAACAAGCGGCGGCTCTCGGTCATCGTCGTGGGCACCGGTCTCGCGGGAGGCGCCTGCGCCGCCACGCTCGCCGAGCTCGGCTATCAGGTGACGAGCTTCTGCTACCAGGACAGCCCGCGCCGTGCGCACAGCGTCGCGGCGCAGGGCGGCATCAACGCGGCGAAGAACTACCGCAACGACGGTGACAGCGTCCACCGGCTGTTCTACGACACCGTGAAGGGCGGCGACTTCCGCTCACGCGAGTCGAACGTCCACCGGCTCGCGCAGGTGAGTGTCGAGATCATCGACCAGTGCGTCGCGCAGGGCGTGCCGTTCGCCAGGGAGTACGGCGGACTCCTCGACACGCGGTCGTTCGGCGGCACCCAGGTCGCGCGTACCTTCTACGCCCGCGGCCAGACGGGCCAGCAGCTACTGCTCGGCGCGTACCAGGCGATGGCCCGCCAGATCCACGCCGGACGGATCACGTCGTACCCGCGCACGGAGATGCTCGACCTCGTGCTCTCGGGCGGCCGTGCCCGCGGCGTGGTCGTCCGCGACCTGGTGACCGGCCGGGTGTCGACGCACCTCGCGGACGCGGTCGTGCTCGCGACCGGCGGCTACGGCAACGTCTTCCACCTCTCGACCAACGCCAAGGGCTGCAACGTCACCGCCACCTGGCGCGCCCACCGGCGGGGCGCGCTGTTCGCGAACCCCTGCTACACGCAGATCCACCCCACGTGCATCCCGGTCAGTGGCCCGCACCAGAGCAAGCTGACCCTGATGAGCGAGTCGCTGCGCAACGACGGACGCGTCTGGGTACCGACGCGTGCGGGCGACGACCGTCCGCCGAACGACGTGCCAGAGGCCGACCGCGACTACTACCTCGAACGGATGTACCCGAGCTTCGGCAACCTCGTCCCGCGCGACATCGCGTCACGCGCGGCGAAGAACGTGTGCGACGAGGGTCGCGGTGTCGGGCCCGGTCGGCTCGGGGTCTACCTCGACTTCGCCGAGGCGAAGGAACGTCTCGGCCACGACGGCGTCTCCACGCGCTACGGCAACCTCTTCGAGATGTACGAGCGCATCACCGGCGAGGACCCGTACGAGGTGCCGATGCGCATCTACCCCGCCGTCCACTACACGATGGGCGGGCTCTGGGTCGACTACGACCTGGCGTCCACGATCCCCGGGCTGTTCGTCATCGGCGAGGCCAACTTCTCCGACCACGGCGCCAACCGGCTCGGCGCGAGCGCGCTCATGCAGGGACTCGCGGACGGCTACTTCGTGCTGCCGAACACGATCGGCGACTACCTCGCGGACGGCCCGTTCGAGCCCGTCCACCCGCGGCACCGCGACGTCGCCACCACCGAGCACGAGGTACGCGAACGCGTCGACCGACTGCTCGCTGTCCGCGGCGACCGCACCGTCGACTCGTTCCACCGCGAGCTGGGCAGGCTGATGTGGGACCACTGCGGCATGGAACGGTCCGAGGCGGGACTGCGCAAGGCGCTCGACCGCATCCCGGAGCTGCGCGAGGAGTTCTGGCAGCGGGTGCACGTCCCCGGCGACGGCGCCCAGCTCAACCAGTCGCTCGAGCGTGCCGGCCGGGTCGCCGACTTCTTCGAGCTCGCGGAGCTGATGTGCGTCGACGCCCTGCACCGCGAGGAGTCGTGCGGCGGCCACTTCCGCGTCGAGCACCAGGCCGGCGGCGAGGCGCTGCGTGACGACGAGCGGTTCTCGTACGTCGCGGCGTGGGAGTTCGCCGGCACCGGCAGTCCACCGGTGCTGCACCGAGAACACCTGGACTTCGAGTACGTCCACCCGACGACCAGGAGCTACACATGAAACTCTTCCTGCGTATCTGGCGGCAGCGCGGCCCGGACGACAAGGGACGGCTGGTGCGGTACGAGGTCGACGACCTGTCGCCCGACATGTCGTTCCTCGAGCTGCTCGACGTGCTCAACGAGTCGCTCGCCGGGGCCGGCGAGGACCCGGTGGCCTTCGACCACGACTGCCGCGAGGGCATCTGCGGCGCATGCGGCATGGTGATCGACGGCCTCGCCCACGGCCCGCAACGCGCGACGACGGCCTGTCAGCTGCACCTGCGCTCGTTCGACGACGGCCAGACGGTCACGGTGGAGCCCTGGCGCTCGCGCGCGTTCCCGCTCGTGAAGGACCTCGTCGTCGACCGGTCGGCGTTCGACCGCATCATCGAGGCCGGTGGCTACGTCAGCGCGCCCACCGGCAGCGCGCCCGACGCCCACGCGACACCCGTCCCGAAGGCCGACGCCGACGAGGCGTTCGAGGCGGCGGCGTGCATCGGCTGCGGTGCCTGCGTGGCGGCGTGCCCCAACGGCTCGGCCATGCTGTTCACCGCCGCCAAGACGTCCCACCTCGGCCTGCTCCCGCAGGGCGCACCCGAGCGCTACGAACGCGTGACGGCCATGATCGAGACGCACGACGCGCTCGGCTTCGGCGGCTGCACCAACGCCGGCGCGTGCACCGAGGTCTGCCCGAAGGGCATCCCCCTCTCGACGATCTCCCACCTGAACCGCGACTACCTGAGGGCCGCGACCGGCCGCCGCTGAGGCACGGGCCGCACCGGCGCGTCCAGGGTTCTTCCAGGAAGTCGCCAGCATCTCGTCAGGCCGGACCTGGATACTCGTCTCATGAACGCGACCCGTGAGGCCGAGGCGCGGCTGGTCGTGGTGGACGACGAGCCCAACATCGTCGAACTGCTGTCGGCGAGCCTGCGGTTCGCCGGCTTCGACGTGACCTCCGCGGCCAACGGCCACGACGCGCTCACCGCGGTCAAGGACGTCCGGCCCGACCTGCTCGTGCTCGACGTGATGATGCCCGGCATGGACGGCTTCTCCGTCGTCCGCCGGCTGCGGGCCGACGGCGTGCGGGTGCCCGTGCTGTTCCTCACCGCGCGCGACGCGACCGGCGACAAGGTGCAGGGGCTCACCCTCGGCGGCGACGACTACGTGACCAAGCCGTTCAGCCTCGAGGAGCTCGTCGCCCGGATCCGTGCGGTCCTGCGGCGTACGTCGGGGCCCGACGCGGGCATCCGCCCGGCGAAGCTGACCTTCGCCGACATCGAGCTCGACGACGACTCGCACGAGGTCTACAAGGCCGGCGAGACGGTCTCGCTCTCGCCGACGGAGTTCAAGCTGCTGCGCTACCTGATGGAGAACGCCAGCCGCGTGCTGTCGAAGGCGCAGATCCTCGACCACGTCTGGCAGTACGACTTCGGTGGCGACGCGAACATCGTCGAGTCGTACGTCTCGTACCTCCGGCGCAAGATCGACACGACCGAGCCGCGGCTCCTCCACACGGTGCGGGGCGTCGGCTACGTCCTGCGCAAGCCGAGGGAGTGAGGCAACGACCTGGTGAGCGGTACCCCACAGCCGAGCGACACGATCGAGAACGGCGCGGCGACACGTCGCGGCGGGCGGCTGCACGCCGTCGTACGACGAGCGCTGCAGCCGTCGTCGACGTGGCCGCTTCGGGTCAAGCTCGTCGCCGCGGTGCTCCTGCTCGTCGCCGTCGGCCTCACGATCACCGGGGCGGCCGCGGTCACGGCGCTGCGCACGTACCTGTACGCGAAGGTCGACAGCGGGCTCCACACGACCGCGCGGTCGACGGTCGCCGCGATCGAGAACGGCGGCTGGGAGGCCGGGCCGGTCACGCAGACGCGGCTGCCGAGCACGTACTGGATCGCGCGGACGGACGTCACCGGCAGGACCGGGCGCACGCTCAGCTCCATCATGGGCGAGTCGCGGTTCCCGCCCGAGCTCCCCGTCTACGACACCGAGCAGGTCAGGCAGCTCGGCGGTGAGCCGTTCGACCTCGGCTCGACGGACGGCACGCGCTGGCGGGTGGTGATGCTCCCGCTGTCCGACGGCTCTGGCAACGTCGTGGTCGCGGCGAGCCTCGCCGGCACCGACGCCACCATCGCCCGGCTCGTGGGCATCATCGTCGTGGTCGGCGGCGGCGTGCTCGTCCTCGTCGGCGCGCTCGGTTACGTCCTCGTCCGCAGCAGCCTCCGCCCCCTTGTCGAGGTCGAGTCGACCGCGGCCGCCATCGCGGCGGGCGACCTGTCCCAGCGCGTGCCCGAGCAGGACCCGCGCACCGAGGTGGGCCGGCTCTCGGGGGCGCTCAACAGCATGCTCACCCAGGTGGAGGACGCGTTCCGCGCACGCGAGTCGTCCGAGGCCGCGGCGCGGGAGTCCGAGGGCCGGATGCGGCAGTTCGTCGCCGACGCGAGCCATGAGCTGCGCACGCCGTTGACGTCGATCCGCGGCTTCTCCGAGCTCTACCGGCAGGGCGCGGTCGGCGACGCCGACGACATCGCGCGGCTGATGCGCAGGATCGAGGACGAGGCCACCCGCATGGGCCTGCTCGTCGACGACCTGCTGCTGCTCGCCCGCCTCGACCAGGAACGCCCGATGGAGCGCGAGCCCGTCGACCTCGTCGCACTCGCCCGCGACGCCGTCGGCGACGCTGCCGCGATCGCCCCCGAGCGCGACATCGGCCTGGAGACCGAGGCCGGCGAGGGCGTGCTGGTCACCGGCGACGAGGCGCGGCTGCGCCAGGTGCTCGGCAACCTCGTCGGCAACGCGCTCACCCACACCGAGGCCGACACCCCGATCGTCGTCCGCATCGGCGACGACCCCCACGACGGCCGGTACGTCAGGCTCGACGTCAGCGACGAGGGCCCCGGGCTCTCCCGCGAGGCCGCCCGCCGGGTCTTCGAACGCTTCTACCGCGTCGACCCGTCCCGCAGCCGAGCGGCCGGCGGCACCGGTCTCGGCCTGTCCATCGTGGCGGCGATCGTCGCCGGCCACGGCGGCCGCGTCGGCGTCGAGACCGCCCCGGGCAAGGGTGCGACGTTCCAGGTCCGCCTCCCCCGCCGGGCGCCCTGACCGTCGGGATCGGCAAGGGCCGCCGCTCAGGTGTCGAAGACGAAGCAGACCTTGCCGGTGCCGCGACCCGCGGCGAGGGCGTACGCCCGGTCCGCGTCGGTGAGCGGCAGGACGTGCTCGACCACGGCCTCCGGATGCAGGTCGTGCTCGGCGAGCAGGCGTGCGCACCGGGCCATGTTGCCCACCGACGTCACCCACGACCCGGACACCGTGACCTCCTTGTGCAGCAGGTCGGCGGAGACGTCGAGGGTCACCTCACCGCCCTCGCCGAGCAGGGCGCAGCGTCCCCACGCACGCAGCGCGCGTATCGCGAGCTGACGTCCCGCCGCCGAACCGGACGCGTCGACGGCAACCTGGAAGCCGGCCTCCATCGCCTCCTCCTGGTCGCGCGTGGCGACCTCGCCGGGCTCCACGACCTCGTCGACGAAGGGCAACCCCTTCGCCCAGCGACGCCGGCTCTCCTCGACCTCCACACCGACGACGCGCCGCGCCCCGAGGGCACGCGCGACCATCGCCGTCGCGAGACCCAGCGGGCCGAGCCCGACGACGAGGACGTCGTCGGCGCCGCTCACGTCCACCCGGCGCAGTCCTTCGTACGCCGTGCCGAACCCGCATCCCATCAGCGCCGCGTCGACCGCGGAGAACCCGGTGGGCGCAGGCATACAGGTGCTCGCGTCGGCGAGGACGAAGGGCGCGTGCCCGCCGTCGCGCTGGTTGCCGTACGCGCGGCGCCGCGGGGAGCCGCAGTGGATCATGTAGCCCTCGCGACAGATGTCGCACTGCCCACAGCCCGCCACGTGGTAGACAAGCACGAGGTCGCCCTCGGCGACCGCGCGGACGCCTGGACCCAGGTCGGTGACGGTACCGGCGAACTCGTGACCTCCGATGCAACCGGTGTACGTCCGCGGTCCGCGGTCACGGCGCTCCCGGTACGCGTTGCTCAGGTCGCTGCCGCAGATGCCGGACGCGGCCGTACGCAACAGCACCTCGCCTGGTCCCGGCACAGGGATCTCGTGCCAGCCGAGCTCCACCGTCGAGTCGCCGGGGAACGTGACACCGAGCATCGACGTGCCGTCGACGAGACCGTCCATCTGTCGCGAACCTCCGCCCTACTTGACCGCGCCGGCCGTGAGCCCGCGCACGAGGAAGCGCTGCGCCACGAACGTGAGGACCGTCGTCGGCGCCGCGATGATGACCGCGGCGGCCATCAGCCCGCCCCAGTCGTACTGACCGACACCGATGAAGTTGAAGGCGATGACCGGCATCGGCACCGTGTCCGCGTTCGCCAGCCCGAGCGCGAACAGGAAGTAGTTCCACGAGAAGATGAACGAGATGACGGCGGCCACGGCGATCCCCGGTCGCACCATCGGCAGCGCGATCGTGAGGAACGTCCGGCGCATGCTGCAGCCGTCGATCTCGGCGGCCTCCTCGATCGCCCGCGGCACGCTCTCGAAGAACGGGATGAGCAGCCAGATGCACATGGGCAGCGTGATGATGAGGTGCACGAGGACGAGGAGCACGTAGTTCAGCGGGATCGAGTCGATCGCGCCCACCCGGATCGCCACCGTGCGCACCGGGATGAGGAACAGCACACCGGGCGCCATCCGCGCGACGATCGTCAGGATCGACAACGACTTCAGGCCGAGCCTCGCGATGCAGTACGCAGCCGGCGCGCCCGCGATCAGCCCGAGCAACGTCGAGCCGCCGGCGATGATGATGCTGTTGCCGAGATACCTGCCGAACTCCATGCTCTGGAACAGGTTGACGTAGTTGTCGACGCTCGCGGGTGCGGTGAGGTCGGGAGGTGAGGCGGCGATCGCGCCCGTCCCGTGCAGACTGCCCCACGCCATGAACAGCACGGGACCGAGGAAGACGGCGAGGATCACCGCGTACGCGAGGTACGTGAGCGCGATGGCGACTCTGCTCCTGCTACGCGCCGAGCTCACTGCGCCTCCTCAGCCACGTGAGTGCGGCGGCGAGCAGCAGCACGAGCGCGAACAGGGCGAGCTGTGCGGCGCTGCCGAAGCCGAGCTGCAGCTCGTCGAACGCCTTGCGGTACGCGTAGATGTTCATCGTCGTCGACGCGTTCAGCGGGCCTCCCTGCGTCATGATGTAACCGGTGTCGAAGTAGCGGATCAGGTCCACCGTCCGCAGCAGCGCGACGACGGTGATGACCGGACGCAACAGCGGCAGCCCGATGCGCAGCGCGATCTGCCACGAGTTCGCGCCGTCGACACGCGCCGCCTCGAACGGCTCTGCCGGCAGGTTCCTGATGCCCGCCGCCACGATCAGCGCCACGAGCGGCGTCCAGTGCCAGACGTCGACGAGGATCAGCGACCACACCACGCGGTCGGGATCGCCGAGCCAGTCCTGCGCCGGGATGCCGACGAGACCGAGCAGGTAGTTGAAGACCCCGAGTGTGGGGTCGTAGATGAGCAGCCAGACGAGACCGACCACGACGGCCGCCGTCAGGGACGGGACGAGAACGAGCGTCTGGAGATAGCGTCCGCCCGGTACCTCCCTGCTCAGGACATAGCCGATGCCGATGCCGAGCACGAGCTGCGGTATCAACGATCCGACGTAGATGAGCAGGGTGACCCGCACCGACGACCAGAAGACCGGGTCGGCGGCCATCGTGCGGAACGTCTCGAACGTCAGCTGGTCGAAGCGCAGCGACGTCGCCGAGGTCGGTGACAGCGCGAGGCCGAGGGCGTAGAGGATAGGGAAGACCACGAGCAGCAGTGAGAGGGCGATCGCGGGGAACAGCAGCGGCCATGACTCGCGTCGACGACGCCGCTCCGGCGACATGCTCCTCGGCGCTCGTGCCCTACCCGCGGCCATGATCCGTCTCGTGGTCTCGGCGTTGTCGGCATCGTCTGCTCGTGTTACCGTCGGTCAACATCGAGGTAAGGTTAGCTGAGGTCTGACCACCATCACAAGATGGGTCGACCGGCACGACTGAGCAAGGGGTCTGGATGTCCATTCGCCGGCGCACGCTCCGAACCACCGCCCTGGCAGTGGCGCTGGGCGCTCTCGTCCTCTCGTCGTGCGGCTCGGGAGGTTCCGAGGCCGACGCGAAGGAGCTCGACGTCGTCCTCGTCAACACGCCGTGGGCGCGGGCGATCACGCCGCACATCCCGGAGTTCGAGAAGGAGACCGGGATCAAGGTCAAGCTGCAGCAGTTCGCGCAGCCCCAGGCACGCGACAAGATCTTCGTCAGCCTGTCGTCGCGCAGCTCCGACCTCGACGTGTTCAACGTCCTGCCGTCGAACGAGGGGATCAAGTGGCAGCGGGCCGGGCTCCTGGAGGACCTCGAGAGCCGGCTGGCCGAGGCCGACGCCGACTACGACGCCAAGGGTCTCACTCCGGCGATGCTCGACGCCTCGCGCCTGAACAAGGAGCTCGTCGGCATCCCGGTCAATGCCGAGGGTCCGGTGGTCTACTACCGCAAGGACCTGCTGAAGCAGTACGACATCGCGGTACCGAAGACGATCGACGAGCTCGTCGCCGCGGCCGCCAAGATCCACAGCGCCTCCAAGGGGCGGTACGTGAGTGCCACCCGCGGCCAGTCCCCCACCGTCGTCTACACGTTCGGCAACTTCCTCCACAACGAGGGTGCCGAGTGGGCGAAGGGCGGCAAGCCCGCGTTCGGCGACCCCCGAGTGGTCAAGGCCATCGACGACTACGTCAAGCTCGCGGGGACGTACGGACCGAAGGGCGCCGTGAACAACGGGCCGGTGCAGACGTCGGCCCTGATGGCATCGGGCAGAGCCGCGTTCCAGATCGACTCGAGCAACGAGCTCGACAGCGTCATCGGCGAGCAGTCCAAGGTCGCCGACAAGATCGGCATCATGCCGATCCCCCGCGGGACGGCGAGGAGCCAGCCGACGCTGCTCGCCTGGAACCTCGGGGTGTCGAAGTTCTCGAAGAAGAAGGACCAGTCCTGGCAGTTCATCCAGTGGGCGACGTCGCCGGAGATGATGCTGACGCTCGCCGAGGACGGAGTCGCGCCCCCGCGCGACAAGACCTGGGAGGACCCGGCGTTCCAGAAGCTCCACGCCTCACCCGCCAAGAAGGACTGGGTGACGTCGGTGACCGACATCCTCGCCACCGGCACGGGCGAGGTAGGCCCGCCGGCAGACGACCAGGGCTCGGCGCGCAAGGTCATCGGTGACGAGATCGACAAGGTGATCCTCGGCCAGCAGGACGCCGAGGCCGCGGCGGCGAACATCCAGAAGGGCCTGCAGCCGCTCCTCGCGACCAAGGAGTGAGCCGCCGCCCCACGCACCGAGCGGGCCGTGGGGTGCGCTGACCTACGGCGCACCCAGCGAGGGAATCCGCGTCGTCGCGACGCCGAGCTCGGCGACCGACACACTGCCTGGTACGCCGTGCGCCTCGAGCGCCTCGAGCCTGACGTAGCGCGCTGCCGTCGGGTCGAACGAGGCGGTGCGCACGCCGCCGGTCGGCTCCCAGCGGCCGCTCGCGACCGGGCGGAACGTCTCGCCGTCGTCGCTGACGTGCATGCGGTACGAGGTGATCGTGCCGTCCCTCGTCGTCACCGACGGCGTGTACGCGACGCCGCGCACCGCCGTCCGCCTCCCGAGGTCGAGGGTGAGTGACTGCGGGAGCGCGGCGAGCGGGGTGTACTCCGACCGCCACAGCGACCAGAGGCGGTCGTCGGCCGCGAGGTCCTTCGTGTACGCGTGGCCGAAGTCGTTGGCGGCATGCTCGCTCGTGGCCGTCACCGACATCCGCGAGTGCGGCACGAACCTCGGCGCGGGCGCCGTCGGTGTCACGCGGACGTCGTCGAACTGCGCGCGCTGCCAGTCCCCGACCGTGAACCCGACCTGCCCGGTCGTGTGGTGGTCGTCGCGCACCTCGCCGAGCCGCTCGCCGTCGAGGCTCACCGTGATGCGGTCCCCTTCGAACCGCATCGCCAGCCGGTGCCAGCGGTCCGTGCCGAGGGCCGCGGTCGTGCCCGACGCGAGGACGCGGTTCGCGGTCTGCAGCTCCTGCGAGTAGAGCGTCCACTCGCCGGTGTCGGCGACCCGCAGGTGGTAGCCGAGGGCGCTGTGCTGCTGGCTGTCCACCCGGCCGAGCAGCTCGACGTAGCCCTTCTCGTCGAGCATGACGGCGGCGGAGACCTCGTAGTCACCCCACCAGCGCGGGTCGCCGGCGAACGTCATGGGCAGCAGGTCGACGCCGTGCCACGGCAACGGCTGTGTCGTGACCGTCTGCTCGTAGCACGTGCCGCGACGTCCGCCGGCGCATGGCACCGCCTCGAACCCGCCGTGCACGTCGGACCAGTACCTCGCCAGCTTCAGCGGCCCGACGCGTTCGAAGTCCTCCGTGTACGGCACGCGCAGCTGCTCGCCCGGGTCGGCGTGCGGGTGCGCGCCGCCCTTGGACTGCCCGCGGGTCGTCGACACGGTGTAGACGTGACCGGGCTCGACGGTCAGGGAGTACGTGCCGTCGTCCGGCCGGATCGCGCCGGCGGGCAGGAAGTCGTCGTGGGTGCTCCTGGTCTCCAGGTTCGTCGACCACACCCGCACGGGCGACCGCGACAGCCCGTCCACGTCGAACCGCAGCGTCTCCGGCCCGGTGGAGTCGAGCGTCTCGACCACCGTCGAGTAGTCGCCCGAGTCGGGTGAACGCAGGCTGACGTAGCTCGCGCCGGCGTCGGTGTAGCCGGAGCCGTGGTCGAGGTAGCGCCAGCCGGGATCGGTGAACTGCGTCGTGTGCGCGTCGACCCAGATGCTCGGTCCGACCTCGTAGAACCCCGACCACGGGCGCTCGGCGAGCATCAGCCCGGTGCCGCCGATCGGGAAGTGGTCGTACCAGGCCGACAGCAGCGCCCAGTTGAGGTTGCCGGTGATCTTCCCGTCCGTGTAGTGCCGGTTCATCGCGCGGGCGAGCGGGCCGGGACCCACGTCGAAGTCCTGCGTGCTGTTCTCGCTGTCCCACAACGGCTTGCCCAGCGACGCCGCGTCGTCGCTGACGTGGCACTTCTGCTGAAGGGTGCGCCAGACGCACACGTCGTGCTCGCCGAGGACGTCGACGGCGTCGGCGAACTCCGGGTCGCCGACCATCTCCGTCGTCGCGTTCCAGTAGTCCGGCGGGTGGTGGTTGTCGGTGCCGACGACCTTCACATCGGAGTAGCCGTGCTCGTCGAGCGCCGCCGCGAGCTCCACGTACACGTCGCGGTCGTAGCCGCTCTCGTTGCCGGCGCCGAGGTACGCGATGTCGAAGCCGTTCCTCTTCGCGCAGTCGAGCCAGCCGATCAGGTACTCGACGCGGTCCTGCGACCAGTAGCCGCCCTCGAACCACCCGGGAGCGCCCCAGCCGAGCGCGTAGAACTCGATGTCGGGGTTGCGCTTCTGCGCCTCGCGCATGAGCCACCACTCGTACCCGCGGTCGCAACGGACCTCGTCGCGCGCACGCATGTGCGTCGGCTCCGAGCCGACGGTCGAGTCGATGTCCGCGCCGATCTCGACCTTGAGCAGGTCGAGCGCCGCGCCGTAGTCCGGCCGGAACAGGTAGTCGAGGATCTCCGCGCGCTCCCGTGGCGGGTAGTCGAGCAGGAGCCGGGTGAACCCGCCGGCGCTGACGCCGCCCACCCCGTCGAACCTGAGACCGGTGTCGTCGCCATCGAGCGTCACGGCCTGCACCGGCGCCGCATCCGCGGACCGCTCCGTCACCGGCAGCAGGAGAGCGGCCAGCAGGCCGAGGGCGACGGTGAGCGCGACCGTCAGCCGGCGCCGCGCACCTCCGGCATGCCGTCCTTGACGTTCGGCCATCGACCCGCTCCTCGCCTGCGAGGCACACCGGCGGCGCGCGCCGGACGGTTGGTGCAGAGCCTGGCGACCGGCGTCGAGAGCCGTCAATCACCTGGGACAAACTCGACGCTGTGTGGTCAGAGGTCTGGTGATTTTGTCACTGACCGTGTAGCTTTCCCGGCATCCCGCCGGGCTCGTTGACACACAAGGGAAATCGATTACCGTGCGGAGGGCCGATGCCGTTGGCAGGTGGGCGTCCGTTCGCGGAGAGAGTGCAGGTCACGACGATGGACAACGACGACATCCGCGCCGGCCTCAGCAGGCGGGGCTTCCTCGGTGCAGCGGCGGGGTTCGGTGTGGCCGCGATGGCCGGCCTCACCGCGTGCGACACGGGATACCGCGACCCCGCCACCAAGGGGCTCGGCGGCTTCAACATCCCCGACCCGAAGACGTCCCTGCCGTCCGGCGACGTCACGTTCCGCCTCATCGACAGCGGTGACACCAAGAAGCCGTTCTGGGACGCGTTCTTCGACGCGTACAGCAAGAAGCACAGCAACATCACCGTCAAGTACGACGGCCTGCCGAAGAACCGGATGGACGAGATCATCCCGCTCGGCATCCGCAACGGCACCGCGCACGACGTCTTCATGCTGCCGCCGTCGATGACGCTGCCCCAGGCCGTCGAGGAGAAGTGGGTGTCGCCACTGGACGACCTCATCCCCGACATCGACGCGCTGAAGAAGCGGCTCCCGCCCGGCACGCTCGCCGACGGCGTCCAGATCTTCGACGGCAAGATCTACCAGTTGCCGCTCTCGACGGAGCAGCGGTACCTCTGCCTGCTGCACTACAACAAGAAGCTGATGGACGACGCCGGCTACGACCCGTCGACCAAGACGCTCACCTGGGACGAGTACCGCGACGCGGCGAAGAAGATCACCAAGGCGGGCAAGGGCAAGGTCTACGGCGTCGTGCTCGAGATCGCCCAGCCCGACCGGCTCCAGCCCTGGGTCGACTACATGACCCGCCAGCTCGGGGTCGCGAGCGTCAATGGCATCGACCCGAAGAACGGCGAGTACGTCTACGACCGGCCCGAGGTGCTCGACGCCATCGAGCTGATCCTGGCGCTGAAGAGCGACGGCAGCCTGTTCCCCGGCTCCAACTCCCTCACCGCGCCCGAGGCGTGGCCCCGGCTGCCCCGCGGTGCCGTGGGCATGGTGAGCGCGGGTCCGTGGGTGACGGTGCAGTGGGAGAACGACAACCCGGACTTCGAGTTCGGGGTCGCTGCGCACCCCACGCCGACCGACGACCCGCTGCCCATCGGCTACCCCGCGTTCGGCGGAGACTGGCTCTCGGTGTTCTCGAAGAGCAAGAACAAGGCGATCGCCGGTGACGTGATCTCGTACGTCCTGAGCGACCAGGGTCAGGCCCGGTGGGCAGAGATCGTCAAGGTCGGCAACCCGCCGATCGTCGAGAAGGCACGCGAGGCGGGCGCAAAGGACTACAGCGCCCAGGCGAAGGACTGCCTGGCGGTGGCCGACACCATGGTGATCAACCCGGAGGCGGTCATCGTCAACCCGGACACCTCGGCCGTGGCGCCGCTACTGAAGATCCCGCCGCAGTTCGAGTTCGGCCAGGTGATCCAGGCGATCCTCGTGGGCAAGGAGGACGCCCCGAAGAAGGCGCTCACCGCCCTCGCCGACCGATGCAACGGCAACCTCGACGCGGCCATCAAGGAGGCCGGGAAGAAGGGCGCGAAGGTCAGCCGCGAGGACTACGTCTTCTCGAACTGGGACCCGAAGAAGGACTACCTGCCCGCCGACTACAAGGGCCGGTGATCCGTGGCGGCACTCGGACAGACAGCGCAGGAGAGAGCGAGAGAGCCGGAGGTAGGGGTCGCGACGCGGTCCTGTACCGGCGCGATAGCTACCGCGACACCTGCCGGAGGCGAGCGAGCGAGCGGGCGCGCATGATGCAGACAGCGCGGCTTGGGCGTACGGGCGGGCAGGACGCCGGGTCGCTGCGGCAGCGGCTGTGGCACGCACGCTGGAGCTACCTGTTCATGCTCCCCGCCCTGGTGCTCGGCGCCCTGTTCACGTTCTACCCGATGGTCGCGTCGTGGTACATCTCGTTCCTCGACTGGTCGGGCCTCGACTCCGACCGGCGGTGGGTCGGGCTCGCCAACTACCGCGAGGCGCTCGGCGACGCCGCGTTCTGGGACGCGTTCGGCAGGACGTTCGCGTTCACGCTCGTCGCGGTGCCGGTCATGCTGGTGCTCGCGCTGCTCGCCGCACTCGCGCTGAACGACCAGGCGCTGCGCATGCGCGCGGTGTTCCGCACCATGTTCTTCCTGCCGGTCGTCACCACCACCGCGATCGTCGGTGTCGTGATGTCGCTCATCATGAACCCGTTCGACGGACCGCTGAACTCCGCGCTGCTCACCATCGGGATCGTCGACGCGCCCATCGACTTCCTCGGCGACCCGAACCTCGCCCTGTGGTCGGTCGCCGGGGTGTTCGTGTGGAAGTGGATGGGCATGTCGATGATCTACTGGCTCGTCGCGCTGCAGACCGTGCCGGAACAGCTGTACGAGGCGGCGCGCGTCGACGGCGCGTCGCGCTGGCGGACGCACCGGCACATCACCGTGCCGCTGATCACGCCGTTCGCGATCATCATCATCCTCGTCACGTTCGTCGGCGCCCTGCAGACCTTCCCGCTGGTGCAGGCGATGACCCAGGGCGGCCCGGCGTTCTCGTCCGAGCTCGTCGAGGTCTACATCTACCGGCTCGCGTTCGCCGCCGACAGCACCCCGCGACTCGGGTACGCCTCGGCGGTCGCCGTCTTCTTCGGCCTCACCGTGCTGGTGCTCACCCTCGCCCAGGCCTGGGGCATCCGCCGTGCGGGCGCGTTCAAGCGCGACATCGGCGGTGCGTCGTGACAGTGTTTCCCGCCGCCCTCCTCCGCTCCGCTCCTCGCTCACTTGCGCTACGCGTCGAGGGTGCGGACTCCATCCTCGCTGCGATGCTCGCTTTGGAGGACGGCTCATGAGTGCCACCGGGACCGTCCCCGCGGTCGCCGGCACCGCACCGCCAGTGACCACACCACGCCGCCGGCGCCGCGGCGGCGGGCGCGGGCTGGCCCGCGAGATCATCGTGAGCCTGATCCTGCTGCCGATCTGCCTGCTCTGGATCTACCCGTTCCTGTGGATGGTCGGGGCGTCGCTGAAGTCCGACTCGGAGATCTTCGGCCGGGTCGGCATCCTGCCGGAGACGCCGGTCTGGGAGAACTACGCCCGCGCCTGGTACGAGGCCAACATCGGGCCGTACTTCTTCAACACCCTCATCGTCACCGTCGCGGTCATCGCGATCGTGACGGTGACGACCGCGATGATCGGCTACGTCATCGGCAGGTACCCGTTCCCGGGCAAGAAGGTGCTCGTCGGCGTCCTCGTCGCGTCGCTGTTCCTGCCCGAGGGCTACACGATCATCCCCGTCTTCGACCTGGTCAACAGCCTCGGCCTGTCCGGCTCACTGTGGGGGATCATCCTCGCGGAGTCCGGCGGGGCGCACGTCATCCAGATCATGCTGTTCGCCGGCTACTTCCGGCAGCTGCCCAGGGAGCTGGAGGAGGCGGCGCGGATGGACGGCGCCGGGTTCCTGCGGATCTTCTGGCAGGTGATGCTCCCGCTCGCCAAGCCGGCCATCGCCACCGCGATCATCATGACGCTGATGCGGGTGTGGAACAGCTTCCTCATCCCTCTCGTGCTCACGCTGCCGCGACCTGAGCTGCGCACGCTGGCCGTCGGCGTGTACTCGTTCCAGGGCGAGAACTTCACCGACTGGTCCGGCATGGCCGCGGCGTCGACGATCGCGCTGCTGCCCATCGTCGTCGTCTTCCTGCTGCTGCAGCGCTACTTCGTCGAGGGCGTCGCCGGAGCCGTCCGCGCCTGACCAGCCACCTACGCACCGCACCGACACCTGGAGGGTCTTCCGTGCTGTTCGGAGTCTCGTACTACCCCGAGTACCAGCCGTACGACCGGCTCGACGAGGACATCGCGATGATGCGCCGCGCCGGCATCAACTACGCGCGGCTCGGTGACTCGATCTGGTCGCTGTGCGAGCCGGTCGAGGGCGAGATCGACGTCGACTGGCTGCGGCCGGTGCTCGACGCTCTGCACGAGGCCGGGATCGCGGTCGTGCTCGTGACGCCAACGTACGCGATCCCGCCGTGGCTCGCCCGCCGACACCCGGACGTGATGGCGATCCGCGCGGACGGGCGCGCGGTCCCGTACGGGGGAAGGCAGAACGTCGACATCTCGCACCCGACGTACCGCTTCCACGCCGAGCGGATCACCCGCGTGCTGCTCGACCGGTACGCGCGGCACCTGTCCGTCGTCGGCTTCCAGGTCGACAACGAGACCGGCATCGCGGGCGCGCGCAACCCCGCGCTGTTCGACAGGTTCGTCGAGCGGATCAAGGCGAAGTACGGCACCGTCGACGCCGTCAACGAGACCTGGGGCCTCACGTACTGGTCGCACCGGCTGGCCGACTGGGCCGACCTGTGGCCGCCGGCGGGCAACACGAGCCCTGGCTACGACCTGGAGTGGCGCCGGTTCGAGGCGGAGCAGGTCACCGAGTTCCTCACCTGGCAGGCGGAGATCGTCCGGGAGTACGCGCGGGACGACCAGTTCGTCACCCAGGACCTCGTCGGGCTGCACGGGCGCCCGGAGGCGGACAGGTACCGCATCGGCGCCGCGATGGACGTACAGGCGGAGAACTTCCCGCACGCGCCGCAGGACGGACTGCTGCACCCGCCGATCGAGAGCACCGTCATGTTCCCCGCACGGTCGCTCGGTACGGGACCCGCGCAGCTGTACCAGCGCTCCGACATGGCGTACGGCGCCAAGCGCGCGAACTTCTTCATCACCGAGATGAACCCGCTCAGCGTCGGCGGCTCGGAGAACACCTTCCCCGAGTACGACGGGCAGTGGCGGCAGGCGGCGTTCGCGACCATCTCGCGCGGCGCCGACATGGTCGCGTACTGGCACTGGCACAGCCTCCACTACGGGCACGAGACGTACTCGCACGGCATCCTCAACCACGACCTCGAACCGAACCGCTGCTACGACGAGCTCGCCACGATCGGCGCTGACCTGCAGCGGCACGGCGACCGGCTCACCGGACTCACCCCGGACGCCGACGTTGCGTTCCTCTACTCCTACGACAGCAGGTACGCGCTGTCGTGCCAGCCCTGCCTGAAGACGCCGGACGGCAGGCCCGACCACTCGACGTACGCCCACATCTTCGACAACGCCTACCGGTCGTTCTTCGACGCCCGCGCCCAGTCGATCGTCCTGGACACCGGCGACGACATCAGCGGGTTCCCCGTCGTCGTCGCGCCCGCGCTCTACATCGCCGACGAGGCGACCCTCGACGGGCTCGCGGCGTACGCGGAGGCCGGCGGCCACCTCGTGCTGACGTTCCGCTCCGGCTACGCCGACGAGTTCGCCCGCGCCCGCTGGCAGCGCGCGCCGGGACCGCTGCGCGCCGCCGTGGGCGCGAGCTACCACCTCTACTCCAACCTCGCGACGCCGATCGACGTGCGCGCGACGTCATCGGCGATCGACGTCCCCACCGGGTCGCGGGCGACCGGATGGGCCGACGAGCTGGAGCTCGAGGGCGCGGACGCGCTGGTGCACTACGACCACCCGCACTTCGGCCGCTACCCCGCCGTCGTCACCCACCGCGTCGGCAGCGGCCGCGTGACGTACGTCGGCACGCTCCCGACACCGCCGCTCGGCCGGGCGATCGCGTCGTGGGTGCTGGAGCAGTCGGGCGTACGTACGCTCGGCGCCGCGCTGCCCGAGCCCGTCCGCGTCACCACCGCGCGCACGACGACCGGCGACCCGCTGACCTTCGTGGCCAACTGGTCGTTCGACCCCCACACCGTGATCGACCCGTCGATCACCGGCACCGACCTGTTCGCCGACGCGCCGGCGCCGGCGACCGGGCTCGCCCTTGGCCCGTGGGACTTCCGCATCCTCACCGCGAGCCGACCCCCGGCGTCGGCAGGTAGCTGACACTCACGACGTCGGCACGCCGCTGGCCGAGGTAGTCGTCGCGGACGGCACCGAGATCGAGGGCGTGCTCCAACCGGGCCGGACCACCGCCGGTCGCTTCCGCGAGGACCTCGCCTCGCGGCGAGACGATCATGCTGGGACGGTGCTGCTCCGGGTGCGCGACGTTGGCCGCCACGACGAAGCGCTGGGTCTCGGCGTCTCGGCTGATCAGGTGCGCCCGCCCTCTGTGGGGAGCCGTGGCGTTGCGCCTACCCCGACCGGGGACCCCAGCGGTGGTCAGCGCCACGACCGGGGACCCCAGCGCGGGTCGGGCGGCGGCCGCCATGCTGGTAGGCCGGCCGCCATACGACTAGGTTCGGGCCTCCGGTGTCGATTCCGCGGACGGCCGTTCGTGTGGAGGGTGACAGCAACGGAACCGAGGAGGCATCACCGATGAAGCACTACCTGCTCAGCATCCAGCAGCCCGACGGCGGCGCGCCCGCGCCCGAGGTCATCGAGCCGATCATGCGCGACATCGGCGCGTTCAACGACGAGCTCAGGGCGGCGGGCGCGTGGGTCTTCGCCGGCGGCCTGCACGACGCCGCGACGGCCACCGTGGTGCGCGTGACGGACGGCGAGACGCTCACCACCGACGGCCCGTACGTCGAGGGCAAGGAGCACGTCGGCGGGCTCACCGTCCTGCGGGCACCCGACCTCGACGCCGCCCTGGAGTGGGGCAGGAAGCTCGCCGCGGCGACGACGCTGCCGATCGAGGTACGCCCGTTCCAGGGCGAGCCCGACACCCACCTGGCCTAGGAGGTTGCCTGGCGTGCCGGCCGTCCCGCACAGCGAGATCGAGCGCGTGTTCCGCGAGGAGTACGGACGCGCCGTCTCCGTCCTGGTCCGCCTCCTCGGTGACATCGACACGGCCGAGGAGGCGGTGCAGGAGGCGTTCGCCGCCGCGGTGCGGCGCTGGCCGTCCGCAGGACTCCCCCCGAGCCCGGCCGGCTGGATCATCACCACCGCGCGCAACCGGGCCGTCGACAGGTTCCGGCGCGAGGCGTCCCGCGACGACCGGCACGCCCAGGCCGCGCTGTTGCACGCCCGCGACGAACCGGCGGAGGAGGGACCCGTGCGAGACGACCGGCTGCGCCTGATCTTCACCTGCTGCCACCCCGCGCTCGCCACCACGGCTCAGGTCGCGCTGACGCTGCGGCTGCTCGGCGGGCTCACCACCACCGAGGTCGCGCGGGCGTTCCTGGTGCCCGAGCCGACGATGGCCCAGCGGCTGGTCAGGGCGAAGGGCAAGATCCGCGACGCCGGCATCCCGTACCGGATCCCGTACGAGGCCGACCTCCCGGACCGCCTGCGCGCCGTCCTCGCCGTCGTCTACCTCATCTTCAACGAGGGCCACACCGCGAGCTCGGGTGACCGGCTCGCGCGCGAGGACCTCTGCGCGGAGGCCATCAGGCTCGGCCGCCTGCTTGCCGAGTTGATGCCCGACGAGCCCGAGGTCCTCGGGCTGCTCGCCCTCATGCTGCTGGTCGAATCGCGTCGCGCGACCCGGTCGACGGCGGGCGGTGACCTCGTCCTGCTCCGCGACCAGGACCGCAGCCGCTGGGACCTTCGCCTCGTTGCCGAGGGCCAGGACCTCGTCCGCCGGTGCCTGCGGCGCAACCGGCCGGGCCCGTACCAGATCCAGGCGGCCATCAACGCCGTCCACAGCGACGCATCGACGGCGGAGACCACCGACTGGCACCAGGTCGTGCGACTCTACGACCAGCTCGTGGCGATCGCGCCGAACCCGGTCGCGGCCCTCAACCGCGCGGTCGCCGTGGCCGAGGTCGAGGGACCGGGCGCCGCGCTCGCGCTCGTCGACGACCTCGGCCTCGGCGGGTACCACCTGTTCCACGCTATCCGCGCCGACCTGCTCAGGCGCCTGGACCGCGACACCGAGGCGGCCGCCGCGTACGACGAGGCGATGGCGCGTACCGAGAACGCATCCGAGCGCGCGTTCCTGCGACGCCGGCGGGATGCGCTGACCGGCAACCGCTAGAGACTGGCCTTGGTGCGCTTGGTGTAGCCGTACGAGCCGGCGACCGGGTTCCAGACCTTGACGAACCGCTGCTTGGTCTTTCCGGCCTGGATGGAGAGGTCGTTGCCCTTGGTGCGGAGCTTGTTGCCCTTCAGGCACTTGACGTTCTTGGCGTCACCCGCGCCAGCCCAGGCCGCGAAGGCGTCATCGGCCCGCGCGGAGGTGCCGTACATCGAGATGATGAGGCTCTTGATCTGCTCGCCGTTCTCGAGCTGCGACGTGTCGAGCTTGCGGCCGGACGCGACGATGCCACGCCGGTTCTCGGCCGCTGCCTCGAACTTCCGCTCCGCGGACGCCGGGGAGATCTTGCACGCGAGCGCGCTGTCGTATGTGGTGGTGAGCATGCTCTTGCCCGCGGCCGCGCGGGTGAGCAGCACGTCGACGGCCTTCGCCTGGGACTCCGCTGAGCTCACCGGCAGCGACTGGGCATCGGTCGGCTCGGGCGAGGACTCACTCACCTTCGGCGACGGCGCATTGGACGACGCGACCGGCTCCGCGCTGTCGTCGCCGCGCGCGTCGACGACCAGCATGCTCACCGACGCGATCGCGATGACGGCGAGCACCGCCAGCGCCGCGATGAGCACGCCCTGCCGGCGACCACCCCGCGACTCGCGCCGCGGCTGGTCGTACCCGCCGGGCGGCGGGTAGTCCGGCGGCGGGTACTGGGGTGGCGGGAACTGCGCCTGCTGGTACTCGGTCTGTTGGTAGTCGGCCTGCTGGTACTGGGTGGTCTGGTGATCGGCCTGCTGGTATCCGGGGTACCACTCCCGCGTCGGCTCATCGCCCCACGTCTCGTCCGTCGGGCGTTCCACCGGGTAGGGCGACATCGGCTGCCCGGTGTCGTCGATCGCGGGGACGGGCGGGCCGGAGAACTGCACCGGCGAGAACGGCTGGGTCCCCGTCTCGTGGCCGGCGGGTCCGTGGCGTTGCTCCTCGAGGTCGTCGAAACTCGGCGAGGACGCCTCGAGCGGCGTACCGCATTCCTGGCAGAAGCGGTCGTCCGGCGGGGCGAAGATGCCGCACCGTGGACAGTTGGCCACTGCCCCTCCCTGGCTGGTTTCGTACGTGTGTCGACGTTCCCGCCAAGGTAAGGCATCGGCAAACTCGGCAGGGGCGCGCCGACCCTTCGCCACGCTCCGAAATCGGGGCGTCACGGCCCGCCCACACCCGTCCTGACCTGGTCGGAAAGTAAAGACGGGGGGAGGCGTGACCTCCCCGTGATCATCGTCTACAGTGACGTCCAGCCCCATGAAACGCCCCGAACGCCCCCGAAGCCTGTTCGCCGTCCTCGTGGCGACGGTCGCCCTGGTGCTCTCCAGCGGGACCGCTGCCGCCGCGCCGACCGCGAACGGTGACGCGATGACCGGCAAGAACCGGTCCGGTGAGAAGAAGTCCGCGAAGAAGGTCGACAGCAAGGACAAGAACGACACCAGGTCGCCCGACGAGATCCGCGGACAGATCAAGAGGATCGCCGACGAGTACGAGCAGAGCCAGGACAACCTCGACCGGCTCACCCACCAGCGCACGACGCTCACCCGGAGGATCTCGGCGACCAAGAAGCTGTTCGCCGAGCGCCGGAGCCGGGTCGCGCAGACCGCCGAGATCGCGTACACCAACGGCAGCTCCGACAGCACCGTGCTCGCCCTGACCCACGACAGCGGCCCGAACGAGCTCGTCCAGCGCATGACGACAATGTCGATGATGAGCGCGACCGACGACGCGGCCCTCCGCGCGGCCGACCGCGAGCGCAAGCGGCTCGAGATCCAGGTCGACAACCTCGAGCGTGCGAAGAAGGACGCCAGGTCCGAGCAGTCCAAGATCGCGAAGCAGCGCAAGAAGCTCAACGCCGCGCTGCTCGAGGCCGCCCAGGCACTCGCGAAGCGCAAGAACGGCAAGGCCTCGCGCGGCGCGAAGTTCGCCAACGGCGGCGCCTGCCCCGTCGGCGACCCGTTGACGATCTCCGACACCTGGGGCGCCTCGCGCAGCGGCGGTCGCGCGCACCAGGGCACCGACATGCTCGCGCCGATGGGCACCCCGGTCTTCGCCGTCGAGGACGGCACGATCAACCGGGCCGGCAACAACGGCCTCGGCGGCATCGTCATCATCCTGCAGGGCAAGAGCGGCGACCAGTACTACTACGCGCACAACAGCGCCAACCTGGTCAACACGGGCCAGAAGGTCGTCGCCGGCGAGCAGATCGCCAAGGTCGGCATGACCGGCAACGCCCAGGGCACCGTGCCGCACGTGCACTTCGAGCTGTGGCCCGGCGGCGGCAGCGCGATCAACCCGTACCCGTTCGTCCAGGCCCTCTGCGGCAACTAGCGTCCTAGCCCGCACCTCCGGGCGGGCGCTCAGGCACACTGGACTGGTGCCCGAGCTTCCCGAAGTCGAGTCCCTGGCGTCGTTCCTCGACGAACAGGCCCACGGGGCCGCCGTCACCGGCGTCGAGGTGTTCGCGTTCAGCGCGCTGAAGACGTACGACCCGCCCGTCACCGCACTCACCGGCCGTTCCCTGCGCGGGACGGCCAGGCGCGGCAAGTTCCTCGTGCTCGACTTCTCCGTCGAGGACGACCCGCTCCACTTCGTCATCCATCTCGCGAGGGCCGGCTGGCTCCGGTGGCGCGCGGAGCTCCCCGGCGGCGTGCCGCGCAGGGGCAAGGGGCCGTTGTCGCTGCGGGTGCGGTTCGCCGACGACTCGGGCTTCGACGTCACCGAGGCCGGCACCCAGCGCAAGGTCGCCGCCTACCTCGTCCGTGACCCGGGCGAGGTCCTCGGGATCGCGCGACTCGGGCCCGACCCGCTCGCCGACGACTTCACCGTCGCGTCTCTGCACGACCTGCTGACCGGCCGGCGTACCCAGGTCAAGGGCCTGCTCCGCGACCAGTCCGTCATCGCGGGCATCGGCAACGCCTACAGCGACGAGATCCTGCACGCCGCCCGCATGTCCCCGTACCGGCTCGCGGCCGACATCGACGCCGAGGGCGTCCAGGGACTCTACGACGCGATGATGGAGGTGCTGACCGGCGCGGTCGAGCGGTCGAGAGGCCTCGCCGCCGGCGACCTCAAGCGCGACAAGAAGACCAACATGGCCGTGCACGGACGCAAGGGCGAGGCGTGTCCGGTGTGCGGCGACACGGTCCGCGAGGTGTCGTTCGCCAGCTCCTCGCTGCAGTACTGCCCGACCTGCCAGACCGGCGGCAAGGTGCTCGCCGACCGGCGCATGTCGCGGCTGCTCAAGTGAGTCCCGGTGTTCCCGAGGAAAGGCGTGTGATGTTCGGTTCTCCCGTCCCCGAGGTCGAGGCGGCCGCGCTGCCCGACGACGCCGTGCTGCTCGACGTTCGCGAGCCCGACGAATGGGTGGCCGGCCACGCGCCGAACGCCGTCCACGTGCCCCTCGGAGAGCTCGGCGCCCGACTCGCCGACCTGCCCGCGGTCGAGGGCGACGAGAAGATGTACGTCGTGTGCCGGGGCGGTGGCCGCTCGGCGCGGGCCACCGAGGCGCTCGGCCAGGCCGGCTACCCCGCGGTCAACGTCGCCGGCGGCATGACCGCGTGGTCGCTCGCCGGCAAGCCGATGGAGAGTGAGACGGGCAACCCGCCCGAGGTCGCCTGACCACCTCCGCGTACGCGCTGCGCGAAACACCGAGCGCGAAAAAATGGTGCACAGCCAGGTGATCACTGGCATAGGGTGGCCGTACACGCGAGAGGAGGTGGTCCAGTAGATGTGTAGCTATCGGACTCGTGAGGTGGCTGTCAGCTAGTCGCCGCACCTTCGTACCTGCTTCGCAGGTCGTTGCAGTGCTGACCGCCTTCGGCGGTCTTGCGACAGTGGCGACGGCGAATTCCAGGCATCCACCCGGCCCCCGAGCACCGGTTCAGTCCGACCGGCTCCGCCTCTCTGGCGGAGAAGTTGCTCGGGGGCCGTTTCACGTGCGCGCGATGGGCGCCGGGGTGCGGCGTCGTCAGGAGGGGCGGACGAGCGGGCGCACCTCGATCACGTCACCGGGCAGGGCTGGTACCTCCCTGCCGATCTCGATCGCCTGGTCGAGGTCGTCCGCTTCGATCAGATAGAAGCCGCCCAGCACCTCGGTGGTCTCGGCGAACGGCCCGTCGGTCATGACGATCCCCTCGGGCCGGTGCCGGATGCTCGTGGCGGTGTCGGGATCACGCAGCTCGGCTCCCGCTCTGAGGCGGTCGCCGTATGTCGCGCCGAAGACGTCGTGCCTGGCGTGCGCCGCCTTTCCCTCGGCCTCGGTCAGGGCGGCGAAGCCGCCGCCTGTGTAGATGAGCAGTGCGTACTTCACGGTGGGTCCTCCGTTTTCGCCATAGCGGTCGTTCCGATGACGAACGAGATCCGCCCGATCGACAGCCGACCGTCAGCCCGGTCGCTTGTCGACCGCGTTGCTGATGTGTGCGACCAGTTCGAGAACGTCGGAGTAGAACGAGTTGAGCACGACCTTGCGCCCGTCCGAGCGGCGGACGACGCACCGGTAGTCGATGCCGATCGCGTGGCTGACCCTGTTCATCTGCCACACCCCTCTGGGGTCGACGACGGTGATGTCGTGCCAGGCGAACGCCTCGTCACCCCTGGGGAGGTGGTGCACGAAGCCGTTCTCGTGCAGGTCGATCCGCTCACCCCGGCTCCGCAGGCCCTGGATCAGTCGCCGGCAACCGTACGGCAGCAGCAGCACGGATATCCCGAAGGCCGCACTGCCCACCAGCGTGAACGGCGTATAGGTCGGCGGGTTGGGCACGCTGCTGACGAAGTCGTCGTGGAGGAACCACGACACCAGGCCGATCGGCACCAAGACGACCACGACGGCCAGCGACCAGATGCCGTGGCGCAGCCGGCGCCCGTTGTCACAGGGGTACTCCCGGAGATGCCGCCCCAACCGGTCCACCAGCTCGCCGCGCTCCACAGCGGCACCCTAGCGAGAACCGCCTCCCCGGACCATGCCGCCGAATGCTAGGACGCGGCCTCGCCGAGGCGTTCGAGCCCGTCGCGGGTGGCGCCGAGCAGCTCCGAGACCGTCCACGCGGTGGCCGCCAACCGGGCACCGACGTCGTCGATGAGGTCGAGTGGCATCCGTCCCTCCGGGGCGGAGACGCTCATCGCGCCGACGACGCCGTCGGCGCGCTCGAAGATCGGTGCCGCGACCGTGCGGATGCCCGCGATGCGTTCGGCGAGCGAGACGGCGAAGCCGCGGCTCCGTACCTCGGCGAGCTCCGCGCGCAGCTCGCCGGGATCCGTCACCGTGGTCGCGGTCACGTGCGGGATGGGCTGGGCGAGTATCGACTCCTGCCGCTCGCGGGGGAGGTACGCGAGCAACGCCTTGCCCGGCGCACCGAGCGTCAGCGCGATCGGTGTGCCGAACTCGGTGTACGTGCGACGCAACGGCTGGTGGCTCTCGATCTGGTCGACGACGGTGCGCTCGTACGTCGGCAGCAGCGCGTGGAGCCCGACCGTCTCGTCGACCTCGTCGCACAGCCTGCGCATCATCGGGAAGGCGGCGTCGCGCAGGGTGGTCGGCACGGCACCGCTGCGGGCCAGCTGCACGAGCAGCGGGCCGAGGGCGTACCGGCGGTCCGCCGACTGGCGCACCAGCCGGTTGTCCTGCATGGCGGCGAGCAGGCGATGCGTCGTGCTCACGGACAGGCTGGTGCGGCGGGACAGCTCGCTGATGCCGAGCTCCGGCTCCCGCGCCGTGAAGCAGCGGAGGATCGCGACGGCGCGGTCGATGGACTGGACGCCCCTACGACTTTCTGGCATACGAGAGAGTATCCCATTTTACGGAAGGGGAGGTCCCACGATACTGGTGCCATGACACGCCGGAGGGAGCCGCCGAAGCCGAGCCCGGCACGCGCGCACGTCGCCGGCGGCATGGCCGAGATCGTGCCCGATCCCGGCCGGCCGTACGCCGCCGAGCTGTACGTCGCCGGCACCCCGCAGTCGCACGTCGACCTCGCCGAACCGGAGTACCTCGCCTTCGAGTACGTGCGGTACATCGGCGACGTGCTCGACCTCGTCCTCCCGGCCGGAGCCCCGATCAGCGCGCTCCACCTCGGTGGCGGCGGCCTCACCCTGCCACGGTACGTCCACGCCACGCGTCCCCGTTCGCGGCAGCGCGTCGCGGAGCTCGACGACGCCCTCGTCGAGCTGGTCCGCGAGGCGCTGCCGCTGCCACGCGGCCACGGCATCACGGTGAGCCGCCGCGACGCCCGCGACCTGCTCGAACGCACCAGGCCGGGCACGTACGACGTGGTCGTCCTCGACGTCTACGCCGGCGCGCGGATGCCGGCCTCCCTGGCCTGCCGTGAGGCGATGGTGCTCGCCGCGGGCGCCCTGCGTCCCGGCGGCACGTTCGTGGTCAACCTCGCCGACGGCAGGCCGCTGGCCTTCGCACGCGCGATGACCGCGACCGCGCGCACCGTCTTCACCGACCTCGGGGCGATCTCCGACGCCTCGACCTGGCGCGGCCGCCGCTTCGGCAACGTCGTGCTCGTCGCGTCCGGCACCGCGGTGCCGTGGTGGCCCGCCCTGCGCCGCAGGCTCGCCGGCGGACCGTTCCCCGCGCGGCTGGTGACCGGCGGCGACCTCGCCGCGTTCGCGTCCGGCGCTCCCGTCGTCACCGACGCGACCGCGGCGCCCTCCCCACCACCGCCCGCCGACGCCTTCGACAGGTCAAGGTGATCGCGGGCCTGTCTATGGTGGCCGCGTGTCCATCGAGCTGCCGCCGTCGTTCGACGGCGCGCCCGCCGTGCCGGTCGACCGGTTGCCCGCCGCCGTGCGCGACGAGCTGGCGCGGCGTGCCGCGGGTCCCGAGCCGGTGGCGGCCTACTTGTACGACACCGCGGCCGCCGTGGCGCGGGCCGAGCGACTGACCGCGGCGCTGCCCGCATGGGTCGACGTCTACTACGCCGTCAAGGCCAACCCGTACGGCCCGCTCGTCGAGGCGCTCGCCGGCACGGTGACGGGCTTCGAGGTCGCGTCATGCAGCGAGGTCGCCCTCGCCGACGACGCCTGCGCGAAGGCCAGCGTGCCCACCTGGGTGACCGCGAGCGGTCCCGGCAAGCAGGACTCGCTGCTGCACGACCTCGCCCGCCTCGACGGAGCGATCGTCAACGCCGAGAGCGAGCTCGAGCTGCACCGGCTCTCCCGCGCCGCGGTCGCGGCCGGCCGGGTCGTCCCGGTCGCCCTGCGGGTCAACCCCGATCGCACGGACATGGCCGGGTCGCTGCGGATGGGCGGCGTGGCCAGCCCGTTCGGCATCCCCGAGGAACGGCTCGACGCCGCGATCGCCCTGGCGGCTCGACTGCCTGGCCTCGACCCGGTCGGCTTCCACGTGCACGCGGTCAGCGGCAACCTCGACGCCGACGCCCACGCGGCGTACGTCCGGCAGTGCCTGGGGCTGGCCGTCGAACGCTCCGCCGCACACGGCATCGCGCTGCGCACCGTCGACGCCGGCGGTGGCATCGGCGTGCCGTTCGAGGACGAGGCGCCGTTCGACCTCGACCGGTTCGGCGCGCTGCTCCGCGAGATCGAGCCGCCGCCCGGCGTGCGCGTGGCGCTCGAGCCGGGACGCTGGCTGGCGGCGCCCGTCGGCTGGTACGCGGCGCAGGTGACCGACGTGAAGGAGTCGCGCGGCGCGTGGTTCGCGGTCGTCCGCGGTGGCATCAACCACTTCCAGCTGCCGACGTCGTGGGACATCAGGCACAACTTCGCGGTGCTGCCGGTCGACGCCTGGCCCGACGGCCTGCCGCGTCCCGAGGCACGCGACGCGCCCGTCACGGTCGTGGGCGAGCTGTGCACGCCCGAGGACGTCCTCGCCAGGGACGTCACCGTCGGCGCGCTGCGGGCCGGCGACGTCGTCGTGTTCCCCAACGCCGGCGCGTACGGCTTCGAGTTCGCGATGCCCGCGTTCCTCGGACACCCACCTGCGGAGCGCATCACCCTCCCGATAGCCTGAAGTTAGGTAGACCTAAGTTCGACGGAGGGCCGCGCTGTGGACGAGGCCGAGCACTGGCGGCGGGCCGGACGCCTCCTGGTCGCCAAGGCCGTCGCCGAGCTCGGCTACGAGGAGCTGCTCCGCCCCGAACCCGACGCCGCGGGCTACCGCGTGGCAGGCCACACCTTCGCCGCGACCCGCGGCGGATGTGGGCACTGGACCGTCGACCCCCACTCCGTACGCCGCGACGGAGCCGAGGCCACCGACCCCGTCCGCTTCCTCCTCGACGCCGCCCCCGCGCTCGGCCTCGACGGGCTCCGGCTCGCCGAGGCGGTCGACGAGATGACCGCGACCTGGGCGGCGGACGCCCGGCTGCTCGCGACGACGCCGACCGCCGCCGCCCTCGCCGACGCCGGGACGGCCGAGCTCGAGTCGTGGCAGCAGGGGCACCCGGGCATGGTGCTCAACAAGGGGCGGCTCGGCTTCTCGGCCGCCGACGCCGCGGCGTACGCACCCGAGTCCGGCCGTACCTTCTGCCTGCCGTGGATCGCGGTCGACGAGAGCCTGGCGGGCCACCACGGGGTGCCGGCCGACCGGCTGCTCGCCGAGGAGCTCGACGACGACACCCGCGCGCGGTTCTCCGCCGCGTGCCCGCGTCCCGGCCACGTCTGGCTGCCGGTCCACCCGTACCACCTCGATCACGTGGTGCGCACGCTGTTCGCGCCGTACCTCGCCGACGGGCGCGTCGTGGAGCTCGGTGAGGCGCCCGACGCGTACCGTCCGCTGGCGTCCGTGCGCACGCTCGTCAACACCGACCACCCGTTGCGCAGGACCGTGAAGCTGCCGCTGCAGATCCGCAACACCCTCGTCTGGCGCGGCCTGCCCGCCGACACCACGGCCGAGGCGCCCGCCGTCACCGGCTGGCTGCGCGGCATCCGCGACGCGGACCCGTACCTGCGCGACGTCACGCGCTTCGACATCCTCGGCGAGGTGGCGTCCGTCGCGGTCACGCATCCGGCGTACGCCGAGGTGCCCGACGCGCCGTACCGCTACCACGAGCTGCTCGGCGCGGTGTGGCGCGAGCCCGTCGAGGCGCACCTCGCGGCCGGCGAGCGGGCACGCAGCCTCGCCGGGCTGCTCCAGGTGGGCTCGGACGGACGCGCGCTGGTCATCGAGCTGGTCGACCGTTCCGGGCGCGACGCCACCGGCTGGCTCACCGGCCTCGCGCACGCGGTGCTGCCCGGTCTGCTGCACTTCCTGCACGCGTACGGCGTCGCGTTCTGCCCGCACGGCGAGAACACCGTGGTCGTGTACGACACCGACGGCGTGCCCGACCGCATCCTCGTCAAGGACCTCGCCGACGACGTCAACGTGCTGCCGTCGACCGAGGCGCCGCGGCTGCTGCTGCGCTGGCCGCACGAGGAGCTCGCCCACTCGATCCTCAGCGCCCTGGTCGCCGGCCACTTCAGGCACCTGGCGCCGCTGGTCGAGGAGCACCTCGGCGTGCCGGAGCAGGCGTTCTGGCGGCTGTTGCGCGCCGAGGTCGACGCGTACCGCGAGACGTTCCCCGCCACCGCGAGCGACCCGTACGGCCTCACCGCGGCGGAGTTCGGCCGGGTCGTGCTCAACACCGAGCAGCTGACCAGCGGCGCGTTCCACGACCGGGCCGAGAAGGACGAGGCGTTCGACGAGATCAGTGGCACGGTCCGCAACCCGTTGGCGGAGGTGTGACCGTGCCCTCCGCCGACCTGGCGAACCTACGCGGCCTGCTCGACGTCGTCGTCCACGCGCTCGCCGCCGGGTCGGCCGAGCGCGGCGGGCCTGCGCCGTCGACCACGCCGGAGGAGCTCGCCGCGTCCTGGCTCGACCTCGAGAACGTGCCCGACGAGGGTCTCGGCGCCGACGCGCTCGCCGACATCGTCCGCCGGTACGCGGCGGGCTCCGTCGACCCCGCGGATCCGGCGTGCGTCGCGCACCTGCAGCCGCCACCGCTGCCGATCGCCGTCGCGGCCGACGTGGCGATCTCGGCACTGAACCAGTCGCTCGACTCCTGGGACCAGGCGCCGGCGGGCACCTCCCTGGAGCCCCCGGTGATCCGCTCGCTCGCCGCACTCGTCGGGTACGACCCCGGCGTGGCCGGAGGTGTGGTCACCACCGGCGGCACCGAGTCGATGCTGATGGGCCTGCTGCTCGCCAGGGACCGTGGCACGGACGGCCGGCGCGCACGAGTGCTGTGCTCGGCGGCCGCTCACTTCTCCGTCGCGCGCAACGCCGGCTTCCTCGGCCTCGGCGAGGACAGCGTCGTGGTCGTGCCGACCGGAGCCGACCACCGGATGGACGCCGCCGGGCTGCGCGCGGCGCTCGCCACGGTCGAGGCGGGCGGTGAGCGTCCGGTCGCCGTCGTCGCGACCGCGGGCACGACCGACCTCGGCGCGATCGACCCGCTCCGCGAGGTCGCCGCGGCGGCCCGCGAGCACGGCGCCTGGCTGCACGCCGACGCGGCGTACGGCGGCGGGGCACTGTTCTCCCGCGCCCTCGCGCCGCTTCTCGACGGCATCGCGCTCGCCGACTCCGTCGGCCTCGACCTGCACAAGGTGGGCTGGCTGCCGGCCGCATCGGGGGTGTTCCTCGTCCGCGACGACGCCGCGTTCGCGCCGCTGGCCAGGAGCGTCGCCTACCTCAACGCGGCCGACGACGAGGAGGCCGGCTACCCGAGCCTGCTCGGCCACTCGCTGCGCACCACGAGACGCGCCGACGTCGTGCGCATCGCGGTCGTGCTGCGCGCACTCGGCCGCGACGGGCTCGGCGCGCGCGTCGACCGTTGCCACGCGCTGGCGGCGTACGCGGCCGACCGCGTGCAGGCGCACGACGACCTGGAGCTGTACGCCGACCCGGTGCTCACGACGGTGGTGTTCCGGCTCCGCGGCGGCGACCTCGTCAACGCGCAGGTACGGCGCGCGCTGCTGGCGTCGGGCCGGGCGGTCGTCGGCCGTACCGAGATCGGCGGCGCGGTGTGGCTCAAGCTCACACTGCTCAACCCGTCGACGGCGGAGTCGGACGTCGATGCCGTCCTCGACGCAGTCCGCGAGGCGGGGCGGTCATCATGACTGTGCCTCCCGCCGCCCTCCTCCGCTCCGCTCCTCGCTCGGTTGCACTGTGCCCATGCTCTGCACTACGGACCGCTGCGATGCCCACTCCGGAGGACGGCTCGTGACCGATGCGTTCGAGCACGCCGACCTCGTCGCCGCCGGCAACCTGCTGCGGTGCTGGGCGCGCGAGTGCGGTGCCGAGCCGGGCGACGAGCTGCGCATCCCGCTGCCCCGGGCGGGCACCGAGATCGTGGCGCCGGTGACGTACCGCTCGGCCACCGGCTGGCACCTGTTCGGTCCGGCACGCTTCGCGACCGGCCGCTCGGTCGACGCGACGACGCTGGCGGCTTTGCTCACCGCCGACCTGTCCGGTGACGCGGATTCGGTCGCGGACCTGGTGGGGCGGGTCGCCGACTCGACGCGGCGGATCGCGGCACACCACGCGTATCGGCAGCAACGTCCCCACGGCCCGCCAGGCACGCCGGCGTTCCTCACCGCCGAGCAGGCGCTCCTCGACGGGCATCCGTGGCATCCCGCGCCGAAGAGCCGCGAGGGCATCGGCGACGTCGCCGCGCGCGCGTACTCGCCCGAGCTGCGCGGGTCGTTCGCGCTGCACTGGTTCGCCGCCGCGTTCGACGTCGTGCGCTACGACTCCGCCGACGGGCGGCCGTCGAGCGCGCTGTTCGGCCACGGACCCGACGGCACGGCGCTCGTGCCCGCCCATCCCTGGCAGGCGCGCGACCTGCTCGACCGCCCGGCCGTCCGGTCTCTGCTCGACGACGGGCGACTGCGCTACCTCGGCCCCGACGGGCCGCCGTGGCATCCGACGAGCTCGTTGCGCACGGTCTACCGCGCCGGCGAGCCGGTCATGCTCAAGCTCTCGCTCGGTATGCGCATCACCAACTCCCGCAGGGAGAACCTGCGGGAGGAGCTGTTGCGCGGCACCGAGATCTGCCGGCTGCTCGACGCCGGACTCGCCGACCGCATCGCCGCCGCGCACCCGGCGTTCCGGCTGCTGCGCGACCCCGGCTGGCTCGCCGTCGAGCCGCACGAGACCGGCCTCAACCTGGTCGTCCGCGACAACCCGTTCGGGCGCACCGACGACGTCGCGTGCGTCGCCGGCCTGACCGCGCCCGGCGCGTTCGGCGCCGACTCGCGGCTGACCGCGATCGTGCGGCGTACGGCGGAACGCACCGGACGCACGACCGGCGACGTCGCGGCGGAGTGGTTCGGCCGGTATCTCGACGTGCTCGTGCTGCCGGTGCTCTGGCTGTACGGCACGTACGGCCTCGCCGTCGAGGCCCACCAGCAGAACACCCTCGTCGCGCTCGACGGGCAGGGCTGGCCGGTCGGGGGGTGGTACCGCGACAACCAGGGCTACTACCTCTCGGAGAAGCGCGCGCACGACGCGTACGCCCTGCTGCCGGGGCTCGGCACGCAGACCGACATCGTGACCGCCGACGCCGTGATCGACGAGCGGCTGACGTACTACCTCGGCGTGAACAACCTGCTCGGCGTGGTCGGTGCCCTCGGGTCGGCCGGGCTCGCCCGCGAGGACGACCTCCTCGCCGACGCGCGCCGCGCGCTGGAGCCGCTGGCCGACAGCGCGCCGCCGGCCGCGCTGCTGCTCGACGCGCCGACGCTGCGCGCGAAGGGAAACCTGCTCACCCGCGTCCACGGCCTCGACGAGCTCGTCGGTCCGGTCGAGACGCAGTCGGTGTACGTCGACGTGGCCAACCCCCTCGCGGAGGCGGGCGCGCGTGAGCACTGACACGTACGACGTCGTCGGGGTCGGCATCGGGCCGTTCAACCTGGCGCTGGCCGCCCTCGCCGACCCGCTCGGCCTGCGGGCCGCGTTCTTCGAGCGCGACGACACGTTCCGCTGGCACCCGGGCATGCTCATCGAGGGCACGACGCTGCAGGTGCCGTTCCTCGCCGACCTCGTCACGCTGGTCGACCCCACCAGTCGCTGGTCGTTCCTCTCCTACCTGCGCGCGCACGACAGGCTGTTCCCCTTCTACTTCGCCGAGCGCTTCCACGTCTCGCGGCACGAGTACGAGGACTACTGCCGCTGGGTCGCGACGGCGCTGCCGTCGTGCCGGTTCGGCAGCACCGTGGACTCCGTCCGATGGGACGGCACCGCGTTCACGGTCACCGCGGGCGGGACGTCGGTGCGGGCCGCGAACGTCGTCCTCGGTGTCGGCGCCGAGCCGACCGTCCCCGACCCGCTGCGCCCACTGCTCGGCGACGACGTCTTCCACGCAGCGGAGTACCTCCCGCGCGCCGACACGCTCGACGGTGCGTCCGACGTCACCGTGGTGGGCTCGGGCCAGTCGGGCGCCGAGGTGTTCCTCGACCTGCTGCGCCGTGGCTCGCGGTCGGGCACGCGGCTGCGCTGGCTCACCTCGTCGCCGGCGTTCGCGCCGATGGAGTACTCCAAGCTCGGCCTGGAGCACTTCACCCCCGCGTACACCGAGTACTTCCGCTCCCTCGACCGCGGGACGCGCGACGATCTCGTCCCCGCGCAGTGGCAGCTGCACAAGGCGATCAGCGCGGAGACGATCGCCGAGATCCACGATGTCCTGTACGAACGGCTCGTCGCCGGCACGGAGCCTGCTCCCCAGCTGCTGCCCAATGCCGAGGTCGTCACCGCCGACCGGCACGGCTCGCGGATCGAGCTGGGCTGCCGGCACCTGCAGCGCGACGAGGAGTTCGGCGTGACGACCGACAAGGTCGTGCTCGCCACCGGCTACGGCTCCGACGTCCCCACCTGCCTCACCCCGATGGCGGCGCTGATCCGCTGGGACGACCGCGGCCGCTTCGCCGTCGACGGCGACTACCGCGTCGCCGCCGACCCCGCCGTGACCGGCGGGCTGTACGTCCAGAACGCCGAGCTGCACACCCACGGCGTCGGCACGCCCGACCTCGGCCTCGGCGCCCACCGCGCGGCCGTCATCCTGAACGCGATCACCGGCCGCCAGGCGTATCGCCTGCCGCCACCGGACCGTACCGCCTTCACCACGTTCGGCACGCCGCCGCCCTGAGGCTCGCGGCCTCCGGGGCCAGGACCACAGCCGGGGACCCCACGCGGGGCCAGGACCACGACCGGGGACCCCACGCGGGGCCAGGACCACGACTGGGGACCCCACGCGGGGCGGCACACCCGATTAGCGGACGGTTAGCGGCCCGTCGCCATACTTCGTGCTCATGTGGAGACGACACGCCCTGCGCACCACCGCCCTCGCCGGCGCCCTGGCCACCGCCACCGTGCTGTCCGGCTGCGGGTTCCTGCCCGGGGACGGCCCCACGGAGCAGCGAAGCGCCACCCCGGCTCCCTGGGTACGCGGGGCGGAGTCGGTGGTCAGGGTGGAGTCCGTGGGCGACCGGTACATCGCTCTGCGGGTGACCGACGACAGGAGGTTCGAGCTGGTGTCGATCTCCGGGACGACCGGGCGTATCGAGAAGCGGCGCGCCATCGACCCGCTCGAGGACTGGGACCCCGAGGGCGGCTTCATCAGGCTGACGGCCGGCGGCGGGGCGCTCGCGTACGACCGCGAGACCGACATGCTCGACGTGCTCGACCCCGTGACGTTCGAGCCCCGCTGGTCCCACCGGGGGTACATCACCGACGTCACCGACTGCGGGCCGCACGTGTGCGTGACCGATGCCCAGGACGAGACCACCGTGCTCGACCAGGAGAACGGCGCGGAGCTCTGGTCGGTCGACGACGACTCCGTCTTCACCGTCGGTCAGCTGGTCAAGGTCTCCGATCCCGACGACTCGTCGCACCTGCGGGTCTCCGGTGTCGACCCCGACACGGGCAAGGTCCGCTGGAGCGACCAGCCCACCAAGCGGTTCGGCGACCGGGCCGACGGGTTCGGCTACCGGAGCGTCACCGACGACCGCGGGGTCGTCACGGCGGTCGACGACGACGGGCACCCGCTCGGCTTCTCGATGTACGACATGAGGACCGGCGAGCGACTGTGGAGCCGCACAGGCCTGGAGGCCGCCTCCCTTGGAGGCGAGGTCGTCGCCGTCGCACCCGACCGGCGCAGCCTCAGGTACCTCGACCCGGAGACCGGCAAGGACCGCTTCACCGTGCGGGCGCCTACCGGCCACACGTTCGCCGACGAGGCCGAGCAGGCGGTCGACACCGTCGGGAAGCCGTGGCTCGCCCTGCGCAAGACCGGCTCGAAGAAGGTCGCCTTCGCGCCCGTCGACGAGAAGCGGGGGGTGATCGGCGACGTCGACGCCGGTGCCTCGACCGTCGTCCTGTCCAGCGCCGCGCAGGCGCGCACGTTCCAGGTCGTCGTCGACGGCAAGACCGAGACGATCGAGAGCTCGAGCGGCTTCCGGGTCATGAGCGCGGGCACCGGCGAGCCGGCGGCGTGGTCGGGAGACGCGCCGCTGCCCGAGGCCGTCACGGCGGTCGGCGACCCGCACCCGTTCGCGATCGACGCCGAGGGCTTCCCGATCCTCGAACGCGTCGGCTGACCAACCTATGAGGTCGAAGTCAAGTCCGGGCTTGAGGTGAGCTTGGGCATGGTGGGCTGGCTCACCGGCTGGATGCCGCTGAGCTTGGTCGTGGGTGGATGGTGGTGCGTCGCTGCGGGCGGTGCCTCGCGCC
>WHST01000027.1 GCA_009379955.1 Streptosporangiales bacterium
GGGTATTCACCCGAGTCGCCCAACGCCTGCTGGCCATGGCCGCCGGGATCTGGCACAACTGGACCACCGGCGTCACCAGCAAACGATCACTCACCGCCTACGACCACTGACCAGCAGCTTCACGGAATCATTCATCTAGGTGGTGGCCATGGCCGCCGGCTATTCGGACGTAAGGACCCGGACCGACGGTCAGATCGGGCTGGTGGGGCCGCCGAGTCCGTAGCCGCGTCCGTCGCCGTGCTGGCGGCGCTTGAGGTAGCGCTCGAACTCCTTGGCGATCGCCTCGCCGGAGGCCTCGGGCAGCTCGGCGGCGTCGCGCTGCTCCTCCAGGGCCTCGACGTACTCGCGGACCTCGGCGTCCTCGCGGGCGAGCTCGTCGACGCCGCGCTGCCAGGCCTCGGACTGCTCGGGCAGCTCGCCGAGCGGGATCGGCGTGTCGACGAGGTCCTCGATGCGGCGCAGGAGGGCGACCGTGGCCTTGGGGCACGGCGGCGGCGCGACGTAGTGCGGGACGGCCGCCCAGAACGACACGGCACGGAGTCCGGCGTCGGTCGCCGCGCTCTGCAGGACGCCGACGATGCCGGTGGGGCCCTCGTACCTGGAGGGCTCGAGCGACAGGGACGTGCCGAGGTCGGCGTTGCTCGTGTTGCCGGTGACGGGCACCGGGCGGGTGTGCGGAGCGTCGGCGAGCAGCGCACCGAGCGTGACGACGGTGTGGACGCCGAGCTCCTCGGCGAGCCCGAGGATGTCGGCGCAGAACTGCCGCCAGCGCATCGAGGGCTCGATGCCGCGCACCAGGACGATGTCGTGTGGCGCCAGCGGCGGCCGGGCGACGGACAGTCGGGTGGACGGCCACGCGATGGTGCTGGTGACGCCGTCGTCCTCGAGCGACACCTGCGGCCGGTTGACCTGGAAGTCGTAGTAGTCCTCGGGGTCGAGCGCCGCGAACGGCTGCGCCTTCCACGTCTGTTCGAGGTGCTCGACCGCTCCCGTCGCGGAGTCGGCCGCGTCGTTCCACCCCTCGAACGCGCAGATGAGGGTCGGCTCGACGAGCTCGGGCAGTCCACCCTCGACCTCGATCAACGGCCCTCCTCCGATCGTCGCGATCCGCTCGACCGGGCCACCCTACGCCGGGACGGGGCGTCACCGTCGGGCATCGTTCCCGGGGCTCGTTTTTCCCTGACCCCTTAAACTGAACTCTTGCCCTGTCCACGACACCGAGGAGAATCGTGCCCGCTCCTACCGCAGCCGACCTTCGACACGCCCTGCGCGAACGCGTGGTGGTTGCCGACGGAGCGATGGGGACGATGCTCCAGGCGGCGGATCCGAGCCTCGACGACTTCGAGGGTCACGAGGGCTGCAACGAGATCCTCAACGTTACCAGGCCGGACGTCGTGCGATCGGTGCACGACGAGTACCTCGCGGTAGGCGTCGACGCGATCGAGACCAACACGTTCGGCGCCAACCTGGGCAACCTCGGCGAGTACGACATCCCCGAGCGCATCGAGGAGCTCGCCGAGGCGGGCGCGCGCATCGGACGCGAGGCGACCGACGCCTGGTCGACCCCCGAGCACCCGAGGTGGACGATCGGCTCGGTCGGTCCCGGCACCAAACTGCCGACGCTCGGTCACGTGCCGTTCGCCGTCCTGCGCGACGCCTACCAGCGGCAGGCCGAGGGCATGCTCGCGGGTGGCGTGCACGCCGTGCTGGTGGAGACCGCCCAGGACCTCCTGCAGGCCAAGGCCGCGGTGATCGGCATGAAGCGGGCGATCGCCGCCGCGGGTGCCGACGTCCCCGTCTTCGTCCAGGTGACGATCGAGACCAACGGCGCGATGCTGCTCGGCTCGGAGATCGGGGCCGCGCTCACCGCGCTCGAACCACTCGACGTCGACCTGATCGGCCTGAACTGCGCGACCGGCCCGCAGGAGATGAGCGAGCACCTCCGTTACCTCGCGAGGCACTCGCGAGTCGATCTGTCCTGCATGCCGAACGCCGGGTTGCCCCAGCTCGGTCCGAACGGCGCGTGGTACCCGCTGAGCCCCGAGGAGCTCGCCGACGCGCACGAGACGTTCACCCGTGACTTCGGGCTCTCGCTCGTCGGTGGCTGCTGTGGCACCACACCCGAGCACCTGCGGCAGGTCGTCGAGCGGGTACGCGGCAAGGACCTCGCCACGCGCAAGGTAAGGCACGAGGCAGGTACGTCGTCGCTGTACCAGCACGTGCCCTTCCGGCAGGACACCACGTTCCTCACGATCGGTGAGCGCACCAACGCGAACGGTTCGCGCCAGTTCCGCGACGCGATGCTGGAGGACCGGTGGGACGCGTGCGTCGACATCGCGCGCGACCAGATCCGTGACGGCGCCCACCTGCTCGACGTCTGCATCGACTACGTCGGCCGCGACGGCGTCGCCGACATGCGTGCGGTCGCGGGCCGGCTGGCGACGGCGTCGACGCTGCCCGTCGTCCTCGACTCCACCGAGCTGGCGGTCGTCGAGGCCGGGCTCGAGATGCTCGGCGGTCGGTGCGTCATCAACTCCGTGAACTACGAGGACGGCGACGGACCCGACTCGCGCATCGCGAAGATGATGCCGCTGGTCCGTGAGTTCGGTGCAGGGGCCGTCGCCCTGACGATCGACGAGGAGGGCCAGGCGCGCACGACCGAGTGGAAGGTGCGGGTCGCCGAGCGGCTGATCACGGACCTCACCCAGAACTGGGGCATGCGCACCGAGGACATCATCATCGACTGCCTGACCTTCCCCATCGCGACGGGCCAGGAGGAGACCCGGCGCGACGGGATCGCCACGATCGAGGCGATCAAGGAGGTCAAGAAGCGGTTCCCCGACGTGCAGACGACGCTCGGTGTCTCGAACATCTCGTTCGGGCTCAACCCCGCGGCGCGGATCGTCCTCAACTCGGTGTTCCTGCACGAATGCGTGCAGGCAGGCCTCGACTCGGCGATCGTCCACGCCAGCAAGATCCTGCCGATAGCGCGCATCCCCGAGGACCAGCGCAACGTCGCGCTCGACCTCGTGTACGACCGTCGCCGCGAGGGCTACGACCCGCTGCAGGTGATGCTCGACATGTTCACCGGCGTCGACGCCCAGGCACAGCGGGCGTCGCGCGCGGAGGAGCTCGCCGGCCTGCCGCTGGGGGAGCGGCTGCAGCGCCGGATCATCGACGGTGAGGCGAAGGGTCTCGAGGACGACCTCGACGCGGCGATGAAGGACCGCTCGCCGCTCGAGATCATCAACAACGAGCTGCTCGAGGGCATGCGTGTCGTCGGCGAGCTCTTCGGCTCCGGTCAGATGCAGCTGCCGTTCGTGCTGCAGTCGGCCGAGGTGATGAAGACCGCGGTCGCCTATCTCGAACCGCACATGGAGTCGACCGACGACGACGGCAAGGGCACGATCGTGCTCGCGACCGTCAAGGGCGACGTGCACGACATCGGCAAGAACCTCGTCGACATCATCATGTCGAACAACGGCTACACGGTCGTCAACCTCGGCATCAAGCAGCCGGTGTCGGCGATCCTGCAGGCCGCCGACGAGCACAACGCCGACGCGATCGGCATGTCGGGGCTGCTGGTGAAGTCGACCGTGATCATGAAGGAGAACCTCGAGGAGATGAACACCCGCGACGTCGCGTCGCGGTGGCCCGTCCTCCTCGGCGGCGCCGCGCTGACCAGGGGCTACGTCGAGCAGGATCTCGCCGACGTCTTCGACGGCGACGTGCGCTACGCGCGCGATGCGTTCGAGGGCCTGCGCCTGATGGACGCGCTGATGGCCGTCCGCCGCGGTCATGTTCCCCCCGAGGCCATGCCGGGCGGCGGTGACGACGGCAAGGCCAAGGAGCGCCGCGCCAGGCGTGAACGGTCGAAGCGCATCGCCGAGCAACGTCGCGCGGCGGAGGAGGCCGAGGAGACGGAGCTGCCGAAGCGCTCCGATGTCGCGGTGGACAACCCCGTACCGACCCCGCCGTTCTGGGGTGACCGGATCGTCAAGGGCGTCGCGCTCGCCGATTACTCGGCACTGCTCGACGAGCGCGCGACCTTCATGGGCCAGTGGGGCCTGCGCGGCGCGCGCGGCGGCAAGGGCCTGTCGTACGAGGAGCTCGTCGAGACCGACGGCCGCCCGCGACTGCGCTACTGGGTCGACCGGCTGCAGACCGAGAACGTCCTCGAGGCGGCCGTGGTCTACGGCTACTACCCGTGCGTCAGCAAGGACGACGACCTCGTCGTGCTCACCGAGGACGGCGGCGAGAGCTGCCGGTTCACCTTCCCGCGGCAGCGTCGTGAGCGCCGACTGTGCCTCGCCGACTTCTTCCGCGCCGAGGACAGCGGCGAGCGCGACGTCGTGGGCTTCACCCTCGTGACCGTCGGCAACAGGATCAGCGAGTACGCGAACGAGCTGTTCGCCGCCAACGCCTACCGCGACTACCTCGAGGTGCACGGGCTCTCGGTGCAGCTGACCGAGGCCCTCGCGGAGTACTGGCACCGGCGCATGCGCCAGGAGCTGCAACTCCCCGACGGCACCGCACTGGCCGCCGAGGACCCTGACGACGTCGAGGAGTTCTTCAAGCTCGGCTACCGCGGCGCCAGGTTCTCCCTCGGCTATGGCGCGTGCCCCGACCTCGAGGACCGGGCGAAGATTGTCACGCTGCTGAAGCCGGAGCGCATCGGCGTCGAGCTCTCGGAGGAGTTCCAGCTCCACCCGGAGCAGTCGACCGACGCGATCGTCCTGCACCACCCCGAGGCGAAGTACTTCAACGCCCGCTGACCCGCTCGCTCTCCTGTCCCCGCCTTGTCCCGTTGATCACGTTAACGTGATCAACGGGGACTTCACCTCGTGCCGGGACGAGGTGAGGTCCACGTTCGCTGGGTTAACGTGATCATTTCCGAGGGGCGCCAGGGCGGCGGCGGCGGACCGTGAGGGTCACGGCGCGGACCACCAGGCCCACGGCGAAGACGGCCAGGCCCGTTAGTACCGCGGTGCGCGGGAGGGTCGCGGCCAGGCCCAGGCAGCCGAGCAGGCCGAGCACGTTGAGGGCGCGGGGCCAACGGCGCTGGTCGGCGGGCTGGGTGAACGCGGCGACGTTCGCGACGGCGTAGTAGACGAGCACGCCGAACGACGAGAAGCCGATCGCGTGGCGCAGGTCGGTGGAGACCACGAGCGCCCCCACCACCGCGGCGAGTGCGACCTCGGCGCGGTGCGGCACGTGGGTGCGGGGGTGGATCGCCGCGAGGCGGTGGGGGAGGTCGCGTTCCCTGGCCATGGCCAGCGCGGTACGGCCGACGCCGGCCATGAGCGCCAGCAGCGCGCCGAGGGCCGCCAGGGCCGCGCCGACCCTGACCACGGGCTCGACCGCGGGGACACCCGCGGTGCCGGCGGCCGCGGCGAGCGGTGACGCGGTGCCGGCGAGCCCGTCGGGACCGGCGACGAGCAGCGCGGCGACCGCCACGACGGCGTAGACGCCGACGGCGACGAGCAGGGCGAGCGGGATCGCCCGCGGCAGGGTGGTCGCCGGGTCGCGGACCTCCTCGCCCATCGTCGCCATCCGCGCGTACCCGGCGAACGCGAAGAACAGCAGGCCTGCCGCCTGCAGGATCCCGTACGCGCCGGCCGGACCGCCCGGCCGCCACTCCGCGAGGTGGCCGGCGTCCGCCGTACCGCTGCCGAGCATCGCCGCCACGAACACCGCCAGGGCGAGCAGGGTGCAGGTGACGAGGATCCGCGCCGCGGTGACCGTCCGGGTGACGCCGCGGTAGTTCAGGGCCGCCAACGCGATCACGGCGACGAGCGCGACCCCGCGACGCAGCCAGTCGGGTCCGGGGACGGCGTACGACGCGAAGGTCAGCGCCATCGCGGCGCACGAGGCGGTCTTGCCGACGACGAAGCCCCAGCCTGCGACGAACCCCCACCAGTGACCGAGGCGTTCGCGGCCGTAGACGTACGTGCCGCCCGACACGGGATACGCGGCGGCGAGCTGGGCGGAGGAGACGGCGTTGCAGTACGCGACGAACGCTGCGACCGCGAGGCCGGCGAGCAGGCCGGCACCCGCCGCGTCCGCCGCGGGACCGAAGACCGCGAAGACGCCGGCGCCGATCATCGAGCTCAGCCCGATGACGACCGCGTCACCGGTGCCGAGCCGCCTGGCGAGCTCACCGGGTCGCGACGTCATGAGAGTCCTCCACGAGGTCGGGATGAGTGACCGTCTGGCCACCGTCCGAGACGAACGCTCCGTCTCACGTCTCGCCCGACGACCACCAGGCCGGTACGTTACCGATCGTCCAGTCGCTGGTCGGGGACGGAGGTGGTCGTCGATGCTGGTCGGTCGGAGGGTCAGGGCGAGGTCCGCGGTGTTCGTCGCGGTCGCCGCCCTGGTCGCGGGCGTGGCGGGATGCGCGGGCGGCGACGGCGTGGGTGGCGACGGGGCAGGCGACTCAGGCGACACCCTGGTGCTCGGCACTGCGGCCGACCCGGTGACGCTCGACGGCACGTTCGTCACCGACGGTGAGTCGATGCGGCCGATCCGGCAGATCTTCGACACGCTCGTCACCCACGAGCCCGGCGGCGCACGGGTCGTGCCGTCGCTCGCCGAGCGGTGGGAGAACTCCAGGGGCGGGAAGACCTGGACGTTCCACCTCGAGGACGACGTCACCTTCACCGACGGCACGACCCTCGACGCCGAGGCGGTGTGCGCCAACTTCGACCGCTGGTTCGGCTTCCGCGACGCGGTCACGCAGACGTCCGCCTCGTACTTCCAGACGGTGTTCGGCGCGTTCGCCGACAAGAAGGCCGACGGCATCTACGGGTCGTGCGCGGCGGACGACGCCACCACCGTCACGCTGAACCTCACCAGGCCGTCCGCGTCGCTGCTGGCCGCGCTCACCCTGCCCGCGTTCGCCATCGCGAGCCCGACCGCGCTGGAGAAGTACCAGGCCGACAAGGTCGGCGGCTCGCCCGATCAGCCCCGCTTCGAGGGCACCTTCGGCAACAAGTACCCGATCGGCAGCGGCCCGTTCAAGCTGGCGAGCTGGAGCCGCGGCGACAAGCTGGTGCTCGTCCGCAACGACGACTACTGGGGTCGCAAACCGAGGCTCGCGAAGGTCGTGCTCAAGCCGATCGCCGACAACGCGGCACGCCGGCAGGCGCTGGAGACCGGTGCGATCGACGGGTACGAGGACGTGCCGCCCAGTGACGTGTCGGCGCTGCGCGACAAGGACTTCCAGATGCTCGAGCGCCCGGCGTTCACGGTCGCGTACATCGGCTTCAACCAGAAGAAGAAGCCGCTCGACAACCTGAAGATCCGCCAGGCGATCGCGTACGCGATCGACCGCAAGGCGCTGATCAGGGCGAAGTACGGCAGTAGCGCGGTGGTGGCCGACCAATTCCTGCCGAAGGACCTGTTCGGCTACGCCCCGAAGGTCCAGCGGTACGCCCACGACCCCGCCAAGGCGAAACAGTTGATCAAGGAGTCCGGCGTCCGCGACCCGACGCTGGAGTTCTGGTACCCAACCAACGTCAACCGCTCGTACATGCCCGACCCACAGGCGAACTTCCAGGCGTTCACACGCGATCTGGAGGCGGTCGGCTTCACCGTGGTACCGAAGACCGCGCCGTGGGACTCCGGGTACCTGACCGCACGCAGCGGCGGCAGGGCGCCGATGTCGCTCAGCGGCTGGATCGCGGACTTCCCCGACCCCGACAACTTCCTCGGGTCGTTCTTCCTGGCCAGTGACCCGGGAGCGATGAACCCGGGCGCCGACGTACGGAAAGCACTCGTGGAAGCACGCTCGGAGACCGACCAGGCGAAGCGCACCGGCATGTACCAGGAGATCAACCGCACGATCATGGAGCGGCTGCCCGGGATCCCGTACGCCAGCACGGGATCGGTGATCGCTCTCGACCCGAAGGTGAAGGGGTACAAGGCCGGCCCGGTGGGCGGAGACAGCTACGTCGACCTCAGTGTGGGTTGAATCGTTATCTCATCGGGACAGACTACGGACTGCCCACATGTTGGCCGCGGCTGGCGCGGCCGACTAGTGTGCGGCGAGATCTGCGCGCCGAGATCCGGTGCACGTCCAGTTCGAGGTGAGCTATGCAGCGAATCATGACCCGGTCCAAGGCGATGATCGGGATCGCGTTGGCCGGCTTGTTGGCCGTCACCGCGGCCGGCTGCGCCGGTGGCGACGACGGCAGCAACGGCAGCGAAGGTGGCGGCGACGCCGCGTCGACGTTCGTGTACGCCGCGTCGGCCGACCCGATCACGCTGGACGGTGCGTACGTCAGCGACGGCGAGTCGCTGCGACCGATCCGACAGATCTTCGACACGCTCGTCACGACCAAGCCGGGCACCACCACCCTCGCGCCTCAACTCGCGAAGTCGTGGAAGCCCGACGCGTCCAGCAAGGTCTGGACCTTCAACCTCGAGGAGGGCGTCAAGTTCACCGACGGCACCGCCCTCGACGCGGACGCCGTCTGTGCGAACTTCGAGCGGTGGTTCGGCTTCAAGAGCCCCGCACAGCAGACCGCGGCGTACTACTGGGCGACCGTGTTCACCAGCTTCAAGGACAAGGCGAAGGACAGCCTGTTCAAGTCGTGCGAGGCCACGGACGCCACGACGGTCGTCGTGTCCCTGACCAAGGGTTCCGCGTCGTTCATCTCGGCGATGACGATGCCGTCGTTCTCGATCGCGAGCCCGACCGCGTTGGAGAAGTACAAGGCCGACGAGGTCGGCGGGTCGCCGGAGCAGCCGCAGTTCAAGGGCACCTTCGGCAACAAGAACCCGATCGGCAGCGGGCCGTTCATGCTGGAGAGCTGGAACCGCGGCGACAAGCTGACGCTCGTCCGCAACGACGACTACTGGGGCAAGAAGGCGTCACTCGAGAAGGTCATCGTCCGGTCGATCCCGGACGGCACCGCTCGTCGCCAGGCGCTGGAGTCCGGCGAGATCGACGGCTACGACAACGCGGCCCCCGGCGACATCCAGCCGCTGAAGGACAAGGGCTTCCAGCTCCTCGAACGCCCCGCCTTCAACGTCGCCTACGTCGGCTTCCAGCAGGAGAAGAAGCCGTTCGACGACCCGTTGGTACGGCAGGCCGTCGCCCACGCGCTCAACAAGAAGGCCCTGCTCAAGGCCAAGTACCCGCCAGGCGCGCAGGAGGCCAAGGAGTTCGTCCCGCCGACGCTGAACGGCTTCGCCGACGACGTGCCGACGTACGACTACGACCCGGCAAAGGCGAAGCAGCTGCTGAAGCAGTCGGGCGACCCGAACCCCACCGTGGAGTTCTGGTACCCGACGAACGTCTCCCGCCCTTACATGCCCGACCCGCAGGCGAACTTCCAGGCCTTCAAGCGCGACCTGGAGGCGGTCGGCTTCAAGGTGAAGCCGAAGAGCATGCCGTGGGACAGCGGCTACACCACCACCCTGCAGGCCGGCAGGGCGCCGATGTACCTGCTGGGCTGGAACGGCGACTTCGGTGACGCGGACAACTTCATCGGCACCTTCTTCCAGGGTGACCAGCCGCAGTTCGGCGTGAAGAAGTCCTCGAAGATGACCGAGCTGCTCAACGCGGCGGAGACCGAGACCGACCCCGCCAAGCGCACCGAGATCTATAAGGACGCCAACCGCGAGATCATGAAGAACGTGCCAGGCGTGCCGTACGTCAACGTCGTCGGGTCGATCCCGCTCGACAAGAAGGTGAAGGGCTACGTGCCCGACCCGCTGACCAACGAGCGGTTCAACACCATCACGATCGAGGAGTGACGGCAGGCGCCGAGAACGCGAGAGCGAACCGGAGCCGGGGGTCGCGGAGCGAGCACGACCGCGACCCCCACTCGTGGTGAGCCGGGGAGGCGAGCGCACATGATCCTGGGTACCGGGTAGGGGAGCCTCGTGGCGAAGTTCATCGTCCGGCGGCTCCTGCTGCTCATCCCGATCCTGTTCGGGGTGTCGGTCCTGATCTTCCTGTGGGTGCACAGCCTGCCGGGGACGACGGCGCAGGCGATCCTGGGGGAGAAGGCGACACCGGAGTCCATCGCGTCGTTCAACCGTGCGTACGGGCTCGACCGCCCGCTGTGGGAGCAGTACGTCAACTTCCTCGGCCGGGCCGTGCGGCTCGACTTCGGGGTGTCGGTGCAGACCCAGCAGCCGGTGTGGGACGAGATCAACCGCAGATTCCCTGCCACGATCGAGCTGTCGCTGGCGGGCCTGCTGTTCGCGGTGCTGATCGGGGTCCCGCTCGGCTACATGGCCGCACGCCGGTACGGGTCGTGGCTCGACAACGTCCTGGTGAGCTCGTCGCTGCTCGGCGTCGTGATCCCGGTGTTCGTGCTCGGTTACCTGCTGAAGTACGTGTTCGCGGTGAAGTTCGGCTGGCTGCCGGACAGCGGACGCCAGGACATCAGGCTCGACTCGCCTCATCCGACCGGCTTCTACGTCCTCGACGGGTTACTCACGGGCAATATCGGGGCGTCCTTCGACGCCTTCAAGCACCTGATCCTGCCCGGCATCGCGCTCGGCACCATCCCGCTGGCGATCGTGGCACGCATCACGCGGGCATCGGTGCTCGACGTCGTCAACGAGGACTACGTGCGCACCGCCGAGGCGAAGGGTCTGACCCGGGGCACCGTGCGGCAGCGGCACATCCTGCGCAACGCGATGCTCCCCGTGGTGACGATCATCGGCCTGCAGGCCGGCCTGTTGCTGTCTGGCGCGATCCTGACCGAGACGGTGTTCGCGATACCCGGCATGGGCTCGTTCATGAAGGACGCGATCTTCAAACACGACTACTCGACCATCGAGGGCTTCATCCTGTTCAGCTCGGTGATCTATGTCCTCATCAACCTCGCGGTCGACATCGCGTACGGCCTGCTCGATCCACGGGTCAGGGTGCGAACGTGAGCATCTCCGAGGCCGAAGCCGCGGTCGACGAGAGCGGCGGCAGGGGTGACGAGCCGCGCGGCGGGCTGGTGCGTGACGCGCTCACCAGGCTGCGGCGCAACCCGGCGGCGATCATCGGCGCGGTGTTGGTGCTGGTGTTCTTCTTCGTGGCGATCTTCGCGCCGCTGCTCGCGCCGTACGAGCCCGACGCCGCCGACCTCGACGCGATCAGGCCGAGCTTCGTGCCGGGCCCGTCCGCCGAGCACTGGCTCGGGCTCGACACCCAGGGTCGCGACGAGCTGTCCCGGTTGATCTACGGGGCGCGGCAGTCGCTGCTCGTCGCAGTGGTGTCGCTGCTGTTGGGCGCCACGGTCGGCTCGACTCTCGGGCTGCTGGCAGGCGCGTTCGGCGGCTGGGTCGACAACCTCGTGATGCGGATCGTCGACATCATGCTCGCCGTCCCCGGCCTGCTGTTCGCGATCGGCGTGGCGGCCGCGATCGGCGCCAGCCTGAAGGCGGTGATGATCGCGATCGCGGCGGTCAACGTCCCGGTCTTCGCGCGGCTGCTGCGCGGGTCGATGCTGGCGCAGCGCGAGTCCGACTACGTGCTCGCGGCGCGGTCGATCGGCATCCGCCGCCGCGACATCACCCTCAAGCACGTCCTGCCGAACTCCGTCTCGCCCGTCATCGTGCAAGGCACGCTGACCCTGGCGACGGCCATCGTCGACGCGGCCGGCCTGTCGTTCCTCGGCCTGGGCAGCGCCGACCCGTCGGTCCCCGAGTGGGGTCGGATGCTGACGGAGATGCAGGAGGCGTTGACGTACGCGCCGCAGCTCGCGGCGTTCCCGGGGCTGGCGATCGTGCTGGCGGCGCTGGGATTCACGCTGCTCGGAGAGGCTCTACGCGAGGCCCTGGACCCGAAATTCAGGAGGTGACCGGGTGGCCCTGCTCGAGGTGGACGAGCTGCGTGTGACGTTCCACCGCAGGGGACGGGCGGACGTCCACGCCGTCGACGGCGTGTCGTTGTCCGTCGAGCCGGGGGCGACCGTCGGGCTCGTCGGCGAGTCCGGCTGCGGCAAGTCGGTGACGTCCTTGGCGGTCATGGGCCTGCTGCCCAAGCGCGGGGCCAGGGTCGAGGGCAGCGTACGGTTCGACGGTCGCGACCTGCTCGGCCTCGGCGACGACGAGATGCGCTCCCTGCGCGGCCGCGACATCGCCATGGTGTTCCAGGACCCGATGTCCTCGCTCAACCCGGTCGTCCCCGTCGGCGTGCAGGTCACCGAGGTGCTCGAACGGCACCGGGGGATGAAGGGGCAGCAGGCGAAGCGACAGGCCGAGGAGCTGCTGACCCGGGTCGGCATCCCCGACCCGCGGCGCCGGCTCCGCGACTACCCGCACCAGCTGTCCGGCGGCATGCGCCAGCGCGCGCTCATCGCGATCGCCCTCGCGTGCCAGCCGCGGCTGCTCATCGCCGACGAGCCGACCACCGCGCTCGACGTCACGATCCAGGCGCAGATCCTCGAGCTGCTCAGGGAGCTGGTCGTCGACTCGGGCACGGCCCTGGTGATGATCACCCACGACCTCGGCGTCGTCGCCGGCCTGTGTGACTCGGTCAACGTCATGTACGCCGGGCGTGTGGTCGAGTCAGCCGACCGGCGCGAGCTGTTCGGTCAGCCGCGACACCCGTACACCGGTGGCCTGCTCGCCTCGGTGCCGCGGCTCGACTCCCCGCGCGGCGAGCCGCTGCATCCCATCCCGGGGTCTCCGCGCGACACGTTGCCCTGGACGTCGGGCTGCGCGTTCGCGCCGCGCTGCGGCAACGAGGTCGAGTCGTGCCGCACCACGACGCCGCACCTCGTCGCCGACGAGCTGCGCGCGGCCCACCGGCTGCGCTGCCACAACCCGTTGCCCGTCGAGCGGGAGGAGGCGCGCGTGTGAACGCAGAAGTTGACGAGCGAGCCGAGGGCGACGGTCCGCTGTTGTCCGTCCGCGGGCTGAAGGTGCACTTCCCGATCACCCGCGGGCTGCTCTTCGATCGCGCGGTGGGTTACGTGAAGGCGGTCGACGGCGTCGACCTCGACGTCCACCGCGGTGCCACCTACGGGCTCGTCGGGGAGTCCGGCTGCGGCAAGAGCACCCTGGGCCGGGCGATCCTGCGCCTCGTCGAGCCGACCGCGGGCGAGGTCGTGTTCGACGGCGTCGACGTCGCGCAGCTCGCGGGTGAGCGGCTGCGCCGGGCCAGGGCACGCATGCAGATGGTGTTCCAGGACCCGATGGCCAGCCTCGATCCGCGGCAGAGCGTGAGCTCCCTGCTCCGCGAGCCGATGCAGGCCCACGGCATGACCGGCGGACGGGGCGACCTCGACCGGCGGGTGAGGGAGCTGCTCGACATCGTCGGCCTGCCGTCCGACGCCGCGGGCCGCTACCCGCACGAGTTCTCCGGCGGCCAGCGGCAGCGCATCGGCATCGCGCGGGCGATCGCCCTGAACCCGGAGATGCTCATCGCGGACGAGCCGGTGTCCGCACTCGACGTCTCCATCCAGGCGCAGGTGATCAACCTGCTCGAGCAGCTGCAGGACCAGCTCGGCCTCACCTACCTGGTGATCGCGCACGACCTCGCGGTGGTGCGGCACATCAGCGACGTCATCGGCGTCATGTACCTCGGCGGCATCGTCGAGGAGGCGCCGTCCGACGAGCTCTACCGCACGCCGATGCACCCGTACACGATCGCGCTGATGTCCGCCGTGCCGATCCCCGACCCCGACGTCGAGGACCGGCGGCAGCGCATCATCCTCACCGGTGACCTGCCGTCGCCGGCCAACCCGCCCGCGGGATGCCGGTTCCACACCCGGTGCCCGTTCCGGCAGGAGACCCGCTGCCACGACGAGCGACCCGAGCTGCGCGAGCTGCGCACCGGCCACCGCGTCGCGTGCCACTATGCCGAAGACGTCCTCGCCGGCCGCATCACGCCGCATGAGCCGGCGGCGTCACTCACGGAAAGTTGACCCGCTGGTACGCCCGCCCGGTGGGGGCTACTGTTCGACCTGCCCCCGCGCCAGGTACGTCCGAAGGAGAACGGGTATGTTCCCAACCCGCCGGCCCGCCACGCTCGCCGTGGCCGTCGCCCTCATCGCCGGCCTGACGGTCACGCCGGGCACGGCGAACGCGGCCCCCGACCGCGCCGCCAAGACCGACTTCACGTTGACGGTCCTCCACGGCAACGACTTCGAGTCGCAGCTCCTCGGCGTCGACGGCGACACCGACGGTGACGGCACGATCGGCGAGGACGAGGTCAACGCGTACGGCAGCGCCTCGCGCACCGTCACGATGTTCGACCAGCTCCGCAAGGAGGCGCGCAAGGCGCGCAAGGGCGACGGCCCGGGCGAGGGGAAGAAGCGCGGCGTGCTCAGCGTCAGCGGCGGCGACAACTTCCTCGGCGGGCCCGAGTTCGCGGCGAGCATGGAGAAGGGCGTGCCGTTCTACGACAGCCTCGCCGTGCGCAACATGGACCTCGACACCTCGGCGATCGGCAACCACGAGTTCGACTTCGGGCCCGACACGCTGGCCGACTTCATCGAGGGCTTCGAGGGCGACCCGCCGTTCATCTCGACGAACCTCGACTTCAGCAAGGAGCCGCGCCTCGACGCGCTCGTCGACTCGCGTGACATCAGGCGGAGCAGGATCATCTTCACCGGCGGCACGCGGGTCGGCGTCATCGGCATCACCACGCCCGAGCTGCCGACCATCAGCAGCCCGCGTGACGTCGTCGTGCAGACCGAGATCGCGAAGCTCGTCAACCGCAAGGCGGCCTACTTCACCAAGCTCGGCATCGACAAGATCGTCCTGGTCAGCCACCTGCAGGACATCGACAACGAGCTGGCGCTCGTGCCGTCGTTGCGCAACGTCGACGCCGTCATCGGTGCCGGCGGCGGCGAGATCCTCGCGGACGAAGGCGACGCTCTGGTGCCCGGGGATCAGGCCGAGCGCGGCTACCCGCTCTGGGCCGACGACGCGACCGGCGCGCGGGTGCCCGTCGCCACGACGACGGGCGACTACAAGTACGTCGGCAACCTCGTCCTCGGTTTCGACAAGTCGGGCCGGCTGACCGGTGCCGACGACGACGCGAGCAAGCCGGTGCGGGTCTCCGGCGTAGGCGACGACGCCGTCGCGCAGGACCCCGAGACCCTCGCGCAGGTCGAGAAGCCGGTCGGGGAGTACGTCGCCTCGCTCGCCGAGACGGTCGTGGCGAACACCGACGTTCCGCTCGACGGCGTCCGCAACAACGTCCGGAGCAGGGAGACCAACCTCGGTGACCTGCTCGCCGACGCCCTGCGCTGGACCGGTGCCGAGCAGGCCGAGGAGTACGGCGTCGTCGAGCCGGTCGTCGGCATCCAGAACGCCGGCGGAATTCGCAACGACTCGGTGATCCAGACCGGGCCGGTCACGGCCCTGAACACCTACGAGGTGGCGCCGTTCGCCAACTTCGTGTCGGTGATCCCCGAGGTGCCGCGCGACACCTTCCGCCAGCTGCTCGAGCGCGGCGTGGCGGCGTCACCGGAGGCGGCGGGCCCGTTCATCCAGATCTCGGGCGCGAAGTTCACGTACGACACCAGCCAGCAGGCGCAGGTGGTGAACGAGACGACGGGTGAGATCACCACGCCCGGCGCCCGGGTGCAGCGCGTCGAGCTCGATGACGGCACGGTGGTCGTCGACGGCGGCGAGGTCGTCGACGGTGCGGCGATCTCCGTCGCGACCAACGACTTCTCCGCGCGCGGCGGCGACGCGTACCCGCTCGCGGGCCTCGACTTCGTGCCGGTGGGCAAGACCTACCAGCAGGCGCTGCAGGAGTACCTCACCACCGGCCTGTCCGGTCAGGTGACCGCGGCCGACTACCCCGAGGGCGGAGAGGGACGCATCACCGCGGTCGGCTAGCCGTCGCGGGTACCGGCGGAGTCGCGACGACCGGCTTGGTGAACCAGCCGCCGCAAGTCAGCAGCAGTCCGAGCACGGCCAGGCAGCCGAAGAAGATCCTCGCCACGAGGACCGCTGTCGGTGACAGCATCGTGGCGTCGACGCCCGACTCGATCGTGGTCGGCGCGGCGATGAGGAGGAGTCCACGGAGGGCGACGAACCAGCCGAACAGTGACACCGTGACGGCCAGCGGGCCGCGCCAGTTGCGGTGTCCGCCGATGATGACCAGACCTCCACCCAGCATCGCCGCGCCGAGCATCAGGATCAGGGCGGGCTGGGCGAACAGGTCGCCGACCAACCCGGTCAACTCGGGCAGGCGAATCGCGTAGACGGTCGTGAAGATGGCGAGGTAGGGCCCGATCACGCGGGCGAACGCGCGGGTGCGTAGCTGCGCCTCGATGCCTGCGGACGGCATGTTCTGCTCCTTGTCTCCGACCTTGTCTTCCGGTCGGTCGGTCATCGGTCGTTACGGCTCGAGATGTCGGTCACGAGTGTCAGGGCGGTAGCCGACCTGGCGGAGCACAGCACGCAGGAACTGCTCGGCATCGGCGGCCGTACCGGTATCGGGGCGAGTGGCCAGGTGCTGCCAGACCGCGCCGGTGAGGGTGTCCAGCAGGACGTCCACGTCGGTGTCGGCGGGCAGGCTGCCGTGTGCGCGGGCTTGCTCGAGCACGGCCAGGCGGGAGCGGTCGCGTGACTCCCCGAACCCGGTGCGGTAGGCCCGGGCGAGTTCGGGGAAGTCGTCGATCGCGCCGTAGAGCCGGCGCAGCAGGCGGCGTTGGCGCGGGTCGGCGAGGGCGTGCGCCCAGCCGGCCAGCAGCTGTTCGACGTCATGGATCTCCGGCGAGCGCGGTGGATTGCCGTACGCCGCCTCGATCGTCGCGATCAGCAGCCGGGTCTTGTCCGGGAAGCGCCGGTACACGGTGGCCCGGGTGACTCCGGCCCGCTTGGCGACCTGCTCGACGCTGGTCGCGTCGACGCCGCGCTCGATCAGCAGGTCGAGCGCGGCACCCAGGATGGCGGCGTCGGCGTCCTTGCTCCGCGGTCGGCCCGCAGGTCGAGAGCGAGTACTCATTTTCTTACGATACAGCACTGCACTGTATTGTAAACCAGGACGCTGATCCACTAAGGAGTTGACCGTTCAACCTCACGGCGGATTCTCGCCGGACACCGCGCCCGCCTCCGGCCAGGCTGGCGTCATGGATCTCGAACTGAAGGACCGCACCGCCCTGGTCACCGGGGGCAGCAAGGGCATCGGACTGGCGATCGCGACGACGCTCGCCGAGGAGGGGGCGAAGGTCGTGGTCGGCTCCCGCCACGGCAGCCGGGAGCTCGATCGACTGGGTGAGTCGCACGAGCTCGTCGCCGTCGACGTCGACCTCGGTACTCCTGAGGGACCCGACCGGTTGGTACGCGCGGCCGTCGAGGCGCACGGCGGGATCGATGTCCTGGTCAACAACGTGGCCGTGAGCGAGCCCGCGCCGTCGATCGGGGAGTTCACCGACGAGCAGTGGGACCGCATCTTCGCCGTCGGCTTCTTCAGCGCGGTGCGCACCGTCCGCGCCGCGGTGCCGGCGATGCTCGGCCGCGACGGTGCGTCCGTCGTCACGATCAGCTCGCTCAACGCGCGGCTGCCGGCCGCGATGATCGCGCCGTACAGCGCGGCGAAGGCGGCGTTGTCGAACTTCACCAAGTCGCTCGCGGAGGAGCTGGGACCGCAGGGTATCCGGGTCAACACCGTGTCGCCCGGCCCTGTCCGTACCCCGATGTGGACCGGTCCGGGCGGGTTCGGGCACCTGTTCGCCGCGCAGGCGGACACCACCGTCGACGACGTGATGGACCGGGTGCTCCCCGAGTCGATGGGCATCACGACGGGACGGGTGAGCGAGCCGCGGGAGGTGGCGGACCTCGTCGCGTTCCTCGCCTCACGACGGGCGGCGAACATCACCGGCGCCGACCACGTGATCGACGGGGGTATGCACAAGAGCGTCGGCTGACCGGCGCGTACCGGGCGGGCGGTACATCTCGGCCAGCGCGCGCACGAGCTCGGGACGCTGCTCCGGGCTCGCGCCGCGCAGGACGATGACGAGGGCGAGCAGGCGGGTGAGTGCGTAGACCGCGGCACCGAGGCCGCTGGCGAGTGCTGCGTAGAACAGTGCGTGGGAAGTCACGACCAGCCCCATGATCACTCCGACAGGTAGATCCGTCGAAGGTCTCTCCCGCCACGTGAGGGGCTGGTCGGCTCGCCACGTGGCCGGCCGCACCGGGCTCTCGCCGTGGTGACGACACGACCGTTGTCGGGGATACTCCCCTTCGCTGTTCGGGGCCTATCGTACCCCGACGTCGCCGGGGGAGGTCAGATCTCGTCGGGAGAGCGCCGCGGCGAGGGTGCGTCGGCGAGGGGGTCGGCGGCGTCGGTCACCTCCGGTGTGGGCAGCGGGGGCGGCGTGCCGCCGAACTCCGGGCACAGCGCCTGGAAGCTGCACCAGTCGCACAACCTGCTCTGCCTGGGTCGCCAGTCCTGACGCTCCATCGCCCGCTCGATCGCCTGCCACAACGCCTCGATCTTGCGCTGGGTGGCCAGCAGGTCGTGCTCGTCCGGCTGGTACCTGAGCACCTCGCCGTTGCCGAGGTACATCAGCTGCAGCAGGCGCGGCATGCGGCCGAGCTGACGCCACAGCACCAGGGCGTAGAACCGCATCTGGAACATGGCCTTGGCCTCGAACAGCTCGGACGGCGCCTTGCCCGTCTTGTAGTCGACGATGCGCACCTCGCCGGTGGGCGCGATGTCGAGCCGGTCGACGTAGCCGCGCAGCCGCAGGCCGGACTCCAGGACGGTCTCGACGTAGAGCTCGCGTTCGGCGGGCTCGAGCCGGCTGGGGTCTTCGAGGTCGAAGTAGGTGGCGAGCAGGTCACGCGCGCCCGCCAGCCAGGCGTCGCGCTCGGCCGGCTCCTCGGCGTCGAACAGCTCCGCCAGGCCCGGCTCGGCCTCGACGAGGGCGTCCCACCGAGGGCCGATCAGCTCCGTCGCCTGCGCCAGCGTGCGGTCGGCGGGCGGCAGGTCGTAGAGCCGCTCGAGCACCGAGTGCACCACGGTGCCGCGTGCGGCCGCGGTGCTCGGCTGCTCGGGGAGCTTGTCGATGACCCGGAACCGGAACAGCAGGGGACAGGTCATGAAGTCGCCGGCCCGGCTGGGGGACAGCGTGGGCGGCCGTGGCTCGACCGGTTCGACGGCCTCGACTTCGCCGTCAGCCGTCTCGGCGGCCATGTCCACGCTCATACCCAGCACCATAGGCGCGCACGCCGACAACTCGCCCGCCATCCCCAGGGCGTGTCGGCACCGGTGGCGCCCAGGGAACGTCCAGGCCGACCGCGTAGCCTTGAGCGATGGACCTCCATGCGAGCGCGCATGACTCAGCCAGACGCACCTGACCGCAGCACCGGCGACCGTCGCGACGACGCTCCCGACACGTCGTCGCGCATGCTCGGCGGCGGCTTCCTCGTGGGCCGGCCGTTCGGCATCCCGGTCTACATCTCGCCGAGCTGGCTGCTCGTCGCGGCCCTCATCACCTTCACGTTCGGACCGTACGTCGAGACGCGGCTGCCGGACATCGGCACGTGGAAGTGGGCGGTGTCGTTCGCGTACGCCGCGTTCCTGCTGCTCTCGGTCTTCGTGCACGAGCTCAGCCACTCGGTCGTCGCGCTCCGGCTCGGGCTGAAGGTCCGCCAGATCACGCTCTGGCTGCTCGGCGGCGTGTCCACACTCGACGAGCCCGACACCCCAGGCAAGGAGTTCCTCATCGCGGGCGCCGGGCCCGCGGCGTCGATCGTCGTCGGAGCGCTCGCGTTCGGCGGGTTCGTCGCGCTGCCCGAGGGCACGGTGCTCGGGCTGCTCGCCGGCCAGCTCGCGTTCGTCAACTTCGTGCTCGCGCTGTTCAACCTGCTGCCCGGCCTGCCCCTCGACGGCGGCGCGCTCGTACGGTCGCTGGTCTGGAAGGTGTCCGGTCGCCGGTCGACGGGCACGAGGGTCGCGGGATGGGCCGGTCGGGGCCTCGCCCTGCTGGTGCTGCTGGCGGCCGTCGGCAGGGGCACCCTGTTCGGCGGCGGCGAGCCCAGTGTCCTCGACATCGTCTGGGGCGGTCTCATCGCGATGTTCCTCTGGACGGGCGCGTCGCAGGTGCTCCGCGTGCAGCAGGTGCGGTCTCGGCTGCCCAAGGCCCGCGCCCGCAGCCTCGCGCGGCCGGCGCTGAGCGTGCCGGGCGACCTGCCGCTCGGTGAGGCGATCAGGCGGGCCAGGGAGGCGGGCAAGCGCGCGCTGGTGGTGACCGACTCGCTCGGCCGTCCGACGGGCATCGTGAACGAGCAGGCCGTCGCCGCCACGCCCGAGGCGCGGTGGCCATGGATGGCGGTCTCGGCGCTGTCGCGTTCGGTCGACGACTCCGTGGTACTCACCGCCGACCTCGACGGCGAGGAGCTGGTCCACGCGATGCAGCGGCGGCCGTCGCCGGAGTACCTCGTCGTCGAGCCGGGCACCGACGATCTCGTCGGCGTGATCGCGACCGCCGACGTCGAACGGGTCGTCGCCACCTCCTGAGTGCACGGCCGCGTCCCGCCGCACGGTCGCTCTCCAGCACACGGTGAGGGGCACCCTCACCGTGTGATCCCACCCGTGAACGGCACCCTCACCGTGCCCTGGTGCGGTGAGGGTGCCCCTCACGGGTCGAGGAGCGCGGTGAGGGTGCCGTCCACCTGGTGGATACGGTGGCGCGATGACCGTCCCCATCCAGGAGCCCGGCGAGCCCACCGGGCTGGCGCATCGGCGTGGGCCGTTCCGCGTGGGCGACGTGGTGCAGCTGACCGACACCAAGGGCAGGCGCCACTCGCTCGTCCTGGAGGTCGGCAGGCAGTTCCACACCCACCACGGCGCCATCGCGCACGACGACCTGCTCGGACACCCCGAGGGGATCGTCGTGAAGAGCACGTCGGGCAGCGGCTACCTCGCGTTCCGGCCGCTGCTCGCCGACTACGTCCTGCGGATGGGCAGGGGAGCAGCCGTCGTCTACCCGAAGGATTCGGCGCAGATCGTCTCGATCGCCGACATCTTTCCCGGTGCGCGGGTCGTGGAGGCGGGCGCCGGCTCCGGGGCGCTGACCTGCTGGTTGCTGCGCGCGGTCGGCGACAGCGGCAGTGTCGCGTCGTACGAGCAGCGCGACGACTTCGCCGCCATCGCGAAGAAGAACGTCGAGCGGTTCTTCGGCGGTCCGCACCCGGCATGGCGGCTGACGGTGGGAGAGCTGACGGCGAGTCTGCGCGAGCCCGAGGTCGACCGGGTCGTGCTCGACATGCTCGCCCCGTGGGACTGCCTGGCCGCGGTCAGCCGCGTCCTCGTCCCCGGCGGCGTGCTGTGCGCGTACGTCGCCACGACCACCCAGCTCTCCCGGGTGGTCGAAGCCCTGCGTGAGACCGGTGAGTTCGACGAGCCGGCGGCGACCGAGACCATGATGCGCGGCTGGCACGTCGAGGGTCTGGCCGTCCGACCAGACCACCGGATGGTCGGTCACACCGGCTTCCTCGTGACCGCGCGGCGGATGGCTCCGGGCGTCGCACCGCCGCCCAGGAAGAGGCGTCCGGCGAAAGGTGCCAGCGCGGGCGGAGCGGAGACTTGATCTGCGACGGACGGTCGATGAGACTCTGCGCGACGGCCCTTGCGCCTGTAGGGTCGTAGTGGTGGAAGTGTGAGCGAGGAGGTGAACGCGCGTGTCAGCTGACGAGCAGGACGGAGCGCGCGCGGCGCGCCACGAGCAGGAGGTCCGCGACCTCACGGCGCAGATCTCGTACCTCGAGGAAGAGCTCGCCGCGTCTCGGAGCCGCAGTCCCGAGACCGCACGGAGCATTCGCACACTCGAACATCGACTCGCGGCGACCGAGAGTTCGCTCGCCCAGGAGAGCTCGCAGAACGAGCGCCTCACCGCGACCCTGCGGGAGGCACGCGAGCACATCGTGTCGCTGAAGGAGGAGATCGACCGGTTGGCGCAGCCGCCGGCGAGCTTCGGCGCGTTCCTCGGCGTCAACGAGGACGGCACGATCGACGTGTTCACCGGTGGCCGCAAGCTACGCGTCACGGCCAGTCCGAACATCGAGGTCGAGCAGCTCAGGCCCGGCCAAGAGGTGATGCTCAACGAGGCGATGAACGCCGTCGAGAGCCTCTCGTTCGAGCAGGTCGGCGACGTCGTCACGCTCAAGGAGCTGCTCGCCGACGGCGATCGCGCCCTGGTGATCGGCCACACCGACGAGGAGCGGATCGCGCGCCTCGCCGACACGCTGCGCGATCAGCAGATCCGCGCCGGCGACGCGCTGTTGATGGACTCCAGGTCGGGCTTCGTCTACGAGCGCATCCCGAAGTCCGAGGTCGAGGAGCTCGTCCTCGAAGAGGTGCCCGACATCGACTACACGTCGATCGGCGGACTCAGCAACCAGATCGAGCAGATCCGCGACGCCGTCGAGCTGCCGTACCTGCACCGCGAGCTGTTCGTGGAGCACGAGCTGCGGCCGCCGAAGGGCGTGCTGCTGTACGGCCCACCCGGGTGCGGCAAGACCCTCATCGCGAAGGCGGTGGCCAACAGCCTCGCCAAGAAGGTCGCCGACCGTACGGGTCGCGGCAACGGCAAGTCGTACTTCCTCAACATCAAGGGTCCCGAGCTGCTGAACAAGTACGTCGGCGAGACCGAGCGGCACATCCGCCTGGTCTTCCAGCGGGCCAGGGAGAAGGCGACCGAGGGCACGCCGGTCATCGTGTTCTTCGACGAGATGGACTCCATCTTCCGCACCCGCGGCTCCGGGGTCAGCTCCGACGTCGAGAACACGATCGTCCCGCAGCTGCTCAGCGAGATCGACGGTGTCGAGGGCCTCGAGAACGTCATCGTGATCGGGGCGTCCAACCGCGAGGACATGATCGACCCCGCGATCCTGCGGCCCGGCCGCCTCGACGTGAAGATCAAGATCGAGCGTCCCGACGCCGAGTCGGCGCGTGACATCTTCTCGAAGTACGTCACCGCGAAGCTCCCGCTGCACCCCGACGACATGCGGGAGTTCGGCGGGGATCCGGGGGCGTGCGTGCAGGCGATGATCGACCGGATCGTCGAGCGCATGTACTCCGAGGTCGAGGAGAACCGCTTCCTCGAGGTGACCTACGCCAACGGCGACAAAGAGACCCTGTACTTCAAGGACTTCAACTCCGGCGCGATGATCCAGAACATCGTCGACCGGGGAAAAAAGATGGCCATCAAGGACTTCCTGTCGACCGGCCAGAAGGGCCTGCGCGTCCAGCACCTGCTCCAGGCGATCGTGGACGAGTTCAAGGAGAACGAGGACCTGCCCAACACGACCAACCCCGACGACTGGGCGCGGATCTCGGGCAAGAAGGGTGAGCGGATCGTCTACATCCGTACCCTGGTCTCCGGCAAGGAGGGTGTCTCGGAAGGCCGGTCCATCGACACGGTGGCCAACACGGGGCAGTACCTCTAGGAGTCTAGGTAACGAGGAGGCGGGCGTGAGTGTTCGCCGGGTGATGGGCATCGAGACCGAGTACGGCGTTTCCGTACCCGGTCAGCCGGGCGCGAACGCGATGCTGACGTCGTCTCAGATCGTGAACTCCTACCCGACGGCCGCGGCGGCGCGTGCGCGCCGCGCGCGGTGGGACTTCGAGGAGGAGACCCCGCTGCGCGACGCCCGGGGCTTCGACGTCCAGCGCGACGTGGCCGACGCCAGCCAGCTCACCGACGAGGACCTCGGGCTCGCCAACGTCATCCTGCCCAACGGCGCACGCCTCTACGTCGACCACGCGCACCCTGAGTACTCCGCGCCCGAGTGCACCAACCCGCGCGACGCCACCCTGTGGGACAAGGCGGGCGAACGGGTGATGCTGGAGGCACTCCGCCGGTCCGCCCAGGTGCCGGGGGCGCCGCCGATCGTCCTCTACAAGAACAACACCGACAACAAGGGCGCGTCGTACGGCTGCCACGAGAACTACCTGATGCGCCGCGCGACCCCGTTCGCCGACATCGTCAGGCACCTCACGCCGTTCTTCGTGAGCCGGCCCGTGTTCGCCGGTGCGGGCCGGGTCGGCAGGGGACAGGACGGCACCAAGACCGGGTTCCAGCTCAGCCAGCGGGCCGACTTCTTCGAGGTCGAGGTCGGTCTCGAGACCACGCTCAAGCGCCCGCTCATCAACACGAGAGACGAGCCGCACGCCGACGCAGAGAAGTACCGCAGGCTGCACGTCATCGTCGGCGACGCGAACATGAGCGAGATCGCCACGTACCTCAAGCTCGGCACCACCTCGCTCGTGCTGGCGATGATCGAGGACTCCTGGCTGTCCGACGACCTCAGCGTCGTGCAGCCGGTCTCGGCGTTCCACGCGGTCTCGCACGACCCGGGGCTCACCCACCAGCTGACCCTGCACGACGGTCGGCGCATGACCGGCCTGCAGCTGCAGATGGAGTACCTCGAGCAGGCGCGCAAGTATGTCGAGGACCGCTACGGCACCGACGTCGACGACGTGACCAGCGACGTCCTCGACCGGTGGGAGTCCGTGCTCGACCGGCTGGCGAGCGACCCGATGCAGCTGCGCCAGGAGCTCGACTGGGTGGCGAAGCTGGCGCTGCTCGAGGGTTACCGGACACGTGACAAGCTCGAGTGGGATCACCCGCGGCTGCAGCTCGTCGACCTCCAGTACACCGACATCCGGCCCGAGAAGGGCCTCTACGCGCGCCTCGTCGGGCGCGGCGCGATGAAGCGCCTGTTCACCGACGACGAGGTCGCGGACGCCGAGTCGCACCCGCCCGAGGACACCCGCGCGTACTTCAGGGGCAGGTGCCTCGCGAAGTACGCCGACCAGGTGGCCGCCGCCTCCTGGGACTCCGTGATCTTCGACGTGCCCGAGCACGAGTCGCTGCAGCGGGTGCCGATGATGGAGCCGCTGCGCGGCACCCGTGCGCACGTCGGCGAGCTGCTCGACAGGTGCGACACGGCGGGCGAGCTCGTCGCGATCCTCACCGAGCCGCACTGACCCGGCGGATCACGTCACCGTATCGAGTCGCGCCCCGACCACGCGTTGTCGACCGGTTCGCCGCGCGAGTCGATAGTGTCTGAGTGTGCGACTCCCTTGGAGGTGTCATGGCTGGTAAGGAGACCGCCGGCGGTCAGCGACGCGTCAACCGGCAGAAGGAGGAGACCGAAGAGGTCGAGGCCGAGACGGACACTGACGTCCAGGAACGGCATGAGAAGCTCAACGAAGACGTCGACGCGATCCTCGAGGACATCGACGAGGTGCTCGAGGAGAACGCCGAGGAGTTCGTCCGCCAGTACGTCCAGAAGGGCGGCGAGTAGACCCCGGCTGTGCTGGCTGATTACCAACCCGACTCGACAGTAGCGGCTCCGTTCTCTCGAAGCGGCGGGGTTGCAGGCTACTTTCGAATCGATTGGTAATAGGGTCGTCTCACCCATCGGACCTCACCCGTGTCCCGCCCTGCGGACACGGTCGGAAGGAGTGACGTGTCGCCCTATCTCGACGGCCTGGGCAGGTTGCCGGGTGAGTTCTTGTCGGCAGGGAACTCCTCGTTCGCGGAGTTCCTCAGGCGCTACAACCCCGACCTGCTCCCCGGGCAGCGCACGTTGCCCGGCACCGTCGAGCTCACGGAGACCCGGCACGGCACGACCATCGTCGCCGCGACCCATGCCGGCGGTGCCGTCATGGCGGGCGACCGGCGGGCGACGACCGGCAACGTCATCGCACAGCGTGACATCGAGAAGGTCTACCCGGCCGACGAGTACTCGTGCGTGGGCATCGCCGGCAGCGCCGGCATCGCGCTCGAGATCGTCCGGTTGTTCCAGGTCGAGCTCGAGCACTACGAGAAGATCGAGGGCATGACGCTGTCCATCGACGGCAAGGCCAACCGGCTGTCGACGATGATCCGCGGCAACCTCGGCATGGCCCTGCAGGGTCTCGCCGTGGTCCCCCTCTTCGCGGGCTACGACGAGCAGTCGGGCAAGGGCCGCATCTTCAGCTACGACATCAGCGGGGGCCGCTACGAGGAGCACGCGTTCCACTCGGTGGGGTCCGGCTCGGTGTTCGCGCGGGGCGCGCTGAAGAAGCTCTTCCGCGAGGACGCCAGCGAGGAGGACACCGTCTACGCCGTCCTGCAGGCGCTCTACGACGCGGCCGACGACGACTCCGCGACCGGGAAGCCCGACATGACCCGCGGGATCTTCCCCAACGTGGTCTCGGTCACCGGCGACGGCTTCCGGCGATACGCCGACGACGAGATCGGTCGCCTCGTCCAGGAGATCCTGGACGACCGGATGCGCCGGCCCGACGGCCCCGCCGCGCCGTTGCGCGAGAGCGACTGACCATCCACGCGACCTAGGACCGAGGAGCGATCGAGCCGTGACGATGCCGCTGGGCTACATCTCGCCCGAGCAGTTGATGAAGGACAAGGCGGAGTACGCCCGCAAGGGCATCGCCCGTGGGCGCAGCGCCGCCGTCCTGCAGTACGACGACGGCATCCTGTTCGTCGCGGAGACCAGGTCGCGCACCCTCCACAAGATCAGCGAGATCTACGACCGCATCGCGTTCGCGGCGGTCGGCATGTACAACGAGTTCGAGAACCTCCGGCAGGCCGGCATCAAGCTCGCCGACGTCCGCGGCTACATCAACGCCCGGCGCGACGTCACGGCCCGCGGCCTCGCCAACGCGTACGCCCAGACCCTGGGCTCGATCTTCACCGACGCGCACAAGCCGTACGAGGTCGAGATCGTGGTCGCCGAGGTCGGCGCGACCGAATACGAGGACCAGATCTACCGGCTGACCTTCGACGGCTCGGTCCAGGACGAGCGCGGCTACCTCGTCATGGGCGGCATGGCCGACCAGGTGGCGTCCGCGCTGTCCGAGCACTACCAGAGCGGCCAGTCGCTCGCCGCCGTGCTGCGTGCCGCGGTGACGGCGCTCGGGAGCCAGGGGAACGGTGGCAGCCGCGAGCTGGGAGCCGACGAGCTCGAGGTGGGGGTGCTCGACCGCACCCGGCAGGGTCGCACGTTCCGTCGCATCCAGGGCGCCGCTCTCGAACGCCTGCTCGCCGAGACCGCGCAACCCGCCGAGCCCGAGCCCGAGGCCACCGACACCGACACCGACACCCAGGACGGGACGGACGAGACACCGGCGGGCGAGGACGACCAGGGTGGCGTCGACGGCGGCAACGGCACCGGCCCGACGACCTCGTAGGCGTCGCCGGCCGTCGGTCACGAGAGCGCGAAGATTCCGCCGACATCGCGTCGCCGCGCCTCACCGGTCGGTTCGACCACGTAGCCTGTGCACGTGGACAGGCGAATCTTCGGTCTCGAGAACGAGTACGGCGTCACGTGCACGTTCCGCGGGCAGCGACGCCTGTCGCCGGACGAGGTGGCGCGCTACCTGTTCCGTCGCGTGGTGTCCTGGGGGCGCAGCAGCAACGTCTTCCTCCGCAACGGCGCGCGGCTCTACCTCGACGTCGGCAGTCACCCCGAGTACGCGACGCCGGAGTGTGACGACGTCACCCAGCTCGTCGTCCACGACAAGGCCGGCGAGCGGGTGCTCGAGGGCCTGCTCGTCGACGCCGAGCGGCGGCTGCGCGAGGAGGGCATCGCCGGCGACATCTACCTGTTCAAGAACAACACCGACTCGGCCGGCAACTCCTACGGCTGCCACGAGAACTACCTGGTGGGCAGGCACGGCGAGTTCGGCCGGCTGGCCGACGTCCTGATCCCGTTCCTCGTCACGCGCCAGATCATCTGCGGTGCGGGCAAGGTGCTGATGACCTCGCGCGGCGCGCTGTACTGCGTCAGCCAGCGCGCCGAGCACATCTGGGAGGGCGTGTCGTCGGCGACCACGAGGTCGCGTCCGATCATCAACACCCGCGACGAACCGCACGCCGACGCGGAACGGTTCCGCCGGCTCCACGTGATCGTCGGCGACTCCAACATGAGCGAGACGACTGCGCTGCTGAAGGTCGGCGCCACCGACCTCGTGCTGCGCATGGTCGAGTCCGGGGTGTCGATCCGCGACCTCGGCCTGGAAAACCCGATCAGGGCGATCCGCGAGGTCAGCCACGACATCACCGGCCGGCGGCTGATCCGGCTGGCGAACGGCCGCGAGGCGAGCGCGCTCGACATCCAGGGCGAGTACTACGAGCGCGCGATGGACTTCGTCGACCGGTACGGCGCGTCCGAGACCGACGAGCGGGTGCTCGACCTGTGGGGCCGCACGCTGAAGGCGGTGTCGGGTGGCGACCTCGACCTCGTCGAGCGCGAGATCGACTGGGTCACCAAGTACCGGCTGATCGAGCGCTACCGGGCGAAGCACGGCCTCGCCCTGATGTCGCCGCGCGTCGCCCAGCTCGACCTCGCGTACCACGACGTCAACCGCAACCGCGGCCTGTACTACATGCTGCAGCGCAGGGGAGCGGTCGCACGGGTGTGCCGCGACATCGACGTCTTCGAGGCCAAGTCGGTCCCGCCGCAGACTACCCGCGCGCGCCTGCGCGGCGAGTTCATCCGCAGGGCGCAGGAGCGGCGCAGGGACTTCACGGTCGACTGGGTCCACCTGAAGCTCAACGACCAGGCACAGCGCACCGTCCTGTGCAAGGACCCCTTCCGCGCCGTCGACGAGCGGGTCGAGAAGCTCATCGCCGGCATGTGACGGCGCCGCCGCCACGCCGTCCTCACCAGGGCACCGGTCCGTCGTCGTCGAAGAACCCGCCTGTCGTGCCGTCGGCGCCGAGCGTCGCGAGCCGGACCGCGATGGCCGCACCGTCGGCGGCGGTCCTGGTGAGCGGCAGGCCGAGATGCCGGGTGAAGTCGGTGAGGCACGCGCCGGGCGCCGCGGCGTTGACCAGGATCCCCTCCGCCCGCAGGTCCTTGGCGTACTGGACGGTGAGCGCGTTGAGCGCCGTCTTGGACACGGCGTAGCCCGCGGAGGCCGGCATGCGTGACAGGTAGTGGTCCGGGTCGGTCATCTGGCCGATCGAGCCGACGTCGCTCGAGACGTTGACGATCCGCGCCGCGGCCGACCTGCGCAGCAGGGGGAGCATGGCGTTCGTGACCGCCAGGACACCGAACACGTTGGTCGCGAAGACGTCGACGACCTCGTCCGGTACGGCGGTGCTCGGCGCGAGGGCACCGCTGCCACCGGCGACCCCGGCGTTGTTGACGAGCACGTCGAGGCGGTCGACGGTGCCGGCGAGGTGTGCGGCGGCCGCGTCGACTATCGCACGGTCGGTGACGTCCAGCGTCACCGGGCGCACGTCGTGCCCGGCCGCGCGCAGCGCCGCAGCCGCCTCGGCACCGCGGACCGGGTCCCTGGAGCCGAGGAAGACGGTCATGCCGAGGGTGGCGAGCCGACGGGCGATCTCGTGTCCGATGCCCTTGTTCGCGCCGGTGACCAGGGCGGTCCGCGGGGCGGAGATGTCGATGTCGTCCATGCTCTCGACTCCATCACCGAGCACGGGCGAGAAGCCAGGACCGATCTGGTCAGGACCGATACCCTGGGGGTATGGACGACCTCGAGACGCGCGAGCTCAGGTACTTCATTGCCGTCGCGGAGGAGCTGCACTTCGGCCGTGCCGCGGAGCGTCTCGGCATCGCGCAGCCGCCCCTGTCGCGGGCGATCCAGCGTCTCGAGCGGCGCCTCGGCGTCCCGCTGGTGGACAGGAGCGGCCGCCGGATCTCACTCACCGACGCCGGCGAGGTCCTCCTCACGGACGGTCGCAGGGCGTTGGCCGCCGTGGCCGCCGCCGCTCGGCGCACGCAGCGCGCGGGCCGCGTCGCCCGCCGGCTCGTGCTGGTGATGAAGCCCAGCGGTGACGCGGGCCTGCTGCCGGACATCCTCGCGGAGTACGAACGGGAACCGGACGCGCACCCGGTCGACGTCGTCTGCCGCTTCGACGAACGCGAGGCTCTCCTGCGCGATGGCACGGCCGATCTCGCATTGCTGCACCGGCCGCGCAACGACCTGCAGGGCTTCGACACCGAAGAACTCGTGGACGAAGGCCAGGTGCTGGTCGTCTCGCGCGACCACCGGCTCGCGGGCTGGGCGAGCGTGAGCCTGGCCGACCTGGACGACGAGCCGCTGCCGGTCTGGCCGGGGCGAGGGCCATCCGACGGCCCGCCCGTCCACGACGGCGGCCACCTCGCCCAGCTCGTCGCGCTCGGCCGCATGGTCGCCGTGGTGCCCGAGTCGGCCGCCGACCAGCTGCGCCGCGACGTCGTCTGCGTGCCGGTGCGCGACGCTCCCACGACGACCCTGGTGCTGGCCTGGCCGGAGGGCACCACGTCGCTCGCGGTCGCCGCCTTCGCCCGGGCCGCGTCCCGCGTCGCGGCCCGCCGCTCGCTCTCGGCGGATTCGCGGTCGGCGTGAGACCGCGGCACCGCCGGCGTGCGGGGCTACCGGGCTGACCGTGCGTCGGCGTGGGTCGCCGGGCGATGGCGTGCCGGTCTGACACAGTGACCCCATGGCCGGCGCGACCCGTTCACCGCTGTCGTGGTGGACCGTCGTCGCCCCGCTGCTCGCGCTCGTCGTCCTCGTCCTGTGCTGGGGCAGGGACCTCGCGCCCGTCGTGGTGGGACTGGTCGCCGTGGTCCTCGCCGGGGGCGTGCTCGCGGCGGTGCACCACGCCGAGGTCGTCGCCCTGCGGGTAGGCGAGCCGTTCGGGTCGCTGGTGCTCGCCGTCGCCGTCACGGTGATCGAGGTCGCCCTGATCGTCACGCTCATGGTCTCGGCGGATCGGGGACGGAGTCGCTGGCACGCGACACCGTGTTCGCGGCGGTGATGATCACGTGCAACGGCATCATCGGGCTCTCGCTGCTCGTCGGCGCCATGCGCCACGGCACCACCCTGTTCAACGCCGAGGGCACCGGCGCCGCGCTCGCGACCGTCACCACGCTGGCCGTGCTGAGCCTCGTGCTGCCGACGTTCACCTCGCGCCCGGGGCCGGAGTTCTCGCCCGCCCAGCTCACGTTCGCCGCGTTCGCGTCGCTGGCGCTGTACGGCATGTTCGTGATCACCCAGACGGTTCAGCATCGCGACTTCTTCCTGCCCGTCGGCACCGGCGGGGCGGGGGAGCACGCGGCGCCACCGACCGGACGCGCGACGCTGGCGAGCCTCGGCCTGCTGCTCGCGGCGCTCGTCGCCGTCGTCGGCCTGGCAAAGGTCGAGTCGCCGGCGATCGAGGCCGGCGTCGGAGCCGCGGGGTTCCCGCATTCCTTCGTCGGCGTCGTGATCGCCCTGCTCGTGCTGCTCCCTGAGACCCTCGCCGCCGTCCGCGCGGGCCACCGGCAGCGGGTGCAGATCAGCCTCAACCTCGCGTACGGGTCGGCGATGGCGAGCATCGGGCTCACCATCCCCGCGATCGCGCTGGCGTCGATCTGGCTCGACGGACCGTTGTTGCTCGGGCTCGGCGCCACGCAGCTGGTGCTGCTCGCGCTGACCGTCGTGGTGAGCGTCCTCACCGTGGTGCCGGGCCGCGCCACCCGACTCCAGGGCGGCGTCCACCTCGTCCTGCTCGCGGCGTTCCTGTTCCTCGCCGTCAACCCCTGACCTCGCTGGGGACCCCGGCGAGGGCAGAGCGGGGCGACAACCATTTCGGGGTGGCGGGACGTTCTAGTGGGCATGAGTGCACATCGCGTACTTCTGCCGTTCGGCGTCGCGGTCGCGGCGTCGGCCGTCCTCCTCGCCGGGTGCGGCGGGACGGACGGGGCAGGCGGATCGGCCGACGGTGCCTCGTCGTCCGCCTCGACGTCCGTGCCGGCGACATCGGCCACCGAACCGTCGACCGGGCCGTCCGGCTCGTCGAGCGGCCCCGAGCCCAGCGAGCCGTCGCACACCAAGCCGACGGTCACCGGCAAGACCGTGACGATCACCGGCACCGCGGTCCGTGGTGTCGAGCCCGGCTGCGTGGGCCTGCGGGCGAAGGGCAAGACCTACGAGCTCGCCGGCGACGAGGCGAAGGCCCTCGCCAAGGGCGGCTCGAGCGAGAACCTCGGCAAGGTCCGCGTCACCGGCCGCCACGCGCCCAAGGGCATGGTGAGCCACTGCATGATGGGTGAGGTCTTCGTCGTCACGAAGCTGACGAAGCTCTGACGAGCGACGCCGCGTGCCGGCCGCCGGCCGCCGCGGCGAGGAAGTAGGCGCGGTCCTCGTCGAGGCCGCGTCCCATCGACGAGAGGCGCACGGGCGTCGCGCGTAGCGCCTGGTCGAGCCCGTCGACGTCGACGTCCACGATCCGGTGCCGCACGCCGAGCGTCGCCGCCTGCTCGCGTACCCGGGTGGCGAACTCGCCGGTGGGCAGCCGGGGGACCGGGATGTCGGCCGCGGCGAGCGCCACGCGTCCGTACGCGGTGAGGCTGTGGTGCGACACGCCCCGGTGCCGTTCGCGGGGGTCGGCGGCGGAGACGCGCAGCGTGCCGACAGGGCGCCCGGAGAGCGTCGCGGTGGCGTTGACCGCCTCGCCGCTGGCCACCCCGGAGAATCCCCAGCGCGTGCCCGTGCCGAGGTTGCCGGGCCCCTGGGTGACGATCGCAACGTCGACGCCGAGCACGAGGCGCGCGGCGAGCAGCCCGGTGTGCACCGTCACGGCCTCGAGGTCGCCGCCGTACGCCTGTCCGACCGTGACCGTGCCGGCCAGCCAGCCCGCGTCGCGCAGGGCCGCGACGGTGCGGGAGAACGCCAGCGGCAGGGCGCCGCCGTCGGTCATGACGTAGGCGGCCCTGAGGTCCGGGCGGTCGAGGCGGAGCGCCGCGAGGATCGCGGGCAGGGCGGAGTGGAGGTCGGCGACCACGACCGGCATCCCGCCGAGGTCGTCGGCGTCCCGCAGCACCTCGTGGTGCGCGGAGTCCTGCTCGTCGACCCCGAGGACGATCTGCTGTGACGGTGTGTAGCGGGCCTTGACCAGGTGGCCGGGCCGCGGCGGCTCGTCTGCCGGCAACCGGTCCGGCGCGGCGACCACGAGCGCGTACCCGCCCGTACCGAGGCCGAGGGCGAGGGCGCCGGTGTTGAGCACGACAGTGTCGCCGGGTCGCGGACGTCCGACGACGTCGGTGTACGCGAGCGCGCGTAGGCTGCCCTCGCCGCGGACGTCGACCTCGAGCTCCAGCGCACCCGTCCACTCGCGACGTTGCGCGACGACGAGACCGCTTCTCCACCGCACCACGCCGGAAGGGTACCGGCGTCTCGCCGCGAGCTTTGTTAGCGTCACAGTCTGCGCCGGTGGAGGGAGGGTGATGGTCGCGTCGCGGAAGAAGACCGAGCGGCTGTTCAACCTCGTCCTGTGCCTGCTCGCGACCCGGCAGCCGATCAGTGCGGAGCACATCAGGGAGTCGGTGCAGGGATACGCCGACAGCGGGCTCGACGCGTTCAAGCGGATGTTCGAGCGCGACAAGGACGAGCTCCGCGAGCTGGGCATCCCGCTGGAGACGGTGGAGGACTGGGAGGGCAACCCCGGCTACCGGATCAGGCGCGACGTCTACGAGCTGCCGGAACTGACGTTCGCTCCCGACGAGGCCGCGGTCCTCGGGCTCGCGGCCCGTACCTGGCAGCACGCCACGCTCGCGCAGGCCGCGTCGAGCGCGATGCTCAAGCTGCGGGCCGCCGGCATCGACGTCGACTCCTCGATGCCCGGCATCGAGCCCAGGGTGGGGGCACGCGAGCCGGCGTTCCTCCCGTTCTGGCAGGCCGTGCTCAACCGCTACCCGGTGCGGTTCGGGTACCAGCGGCCGTCTGCCGAGCAGCCCGCCACCCGCACGATCGAGCCGTGGGGCGTCGTGTCACGACGCGGCCGGTGGTACGTCGCGGGCTACGACCGCGACCGCGCGGCGGAGCGCGTGTTCCGTCTCGACCGCGTCGTCGGCGAGGTCACGCGCGCCGGTCAGCCGGGCACGGTCACCGTGCCGGAGGGCGCCGACGTCCGGCGGGTCGTGAGCCACTACGCCGAGCGGGCGGCGTGGCGCACCGCGACCCTGCGGGTCCGCGCCGGCGCCGGCTTCGCGCTGCGCCGGCAGTCCGCCCGGCTCGTCGAGGGTGACGGTTGGGACGAGGTCGACGTCGAGTTCACCGGCACCGACTGGTTCGGTGACATGGTCGCCGCACACGGTGCCGACGTCGTCGTGCTGGAGCCCGACGACCTGCGCAAGGCCGTGCTGGAGCGGCTCGAGGCCGTGGCGTACGGGGAGGCGCGGTGACGTCCGACACCAGCAGCCGGCGGCTCGCGCGGCTGCTCGCGCTCGTGCCTTACCTCCAGCAGCACCAGGGCGTGGCCCTGGCCGACGCGGCACGCACCTTCGGCGTGTCGGAGGAGCAGCTGATCGACGACCTCGACCTGGTGTTCGTGTCCGGGCTGCCCGGATACACCCCGGCCGACCTCATCGAGGTCGACTACGAGGGCGGCGCGATCACGATCAGCAACGCTGACACGATCGCCAGGCCGTTGCGTCTCGATCTCGGCGAGGCGGCGGCCCTCCTGGTCGCGCTGCGCACGCTGGCCGAGATCTCCGGCCTCGCCGATCGCGACGCGCTCGACCGCACCGTCGCCAAGCTCGAGCGCGCCGCCACCGACGCCGTGGGCGAGACCGGCCAGGTCGCCGTCGAGGTCGAGAGCGAGGATCGCGTCGTCCCGGTCGTCCGGCGCGCCCTGGAGGGGCAGCGGCGGCTGCACCTGTCGTACTACGTGCCGGGCCGCGACGAGGTCACCGAGCGTGACGTCGACCCGATCCGACTGCTCGTCGCCGACGGCAGGTCGTACCTCGAGGGCTGGTGCCGCAGGGTCGACGACGTCCGCCTGTTCCGGCTCGACCGGGTGGTCGAGATCGCCGAGACGGGCGATCCCGCGGAGATCCCCCCGACCGCGCAGCCGCGGGAGATCGACGAAGGGCTGTTCCGCCCGTCCATGCAGGACACGCTCGTCACGTTCGAGCTCGGCCGCGCGGCGCGGTGGGTGGCCGACTACTACCCCTGCGAGTCCGTGACGGAGAGTGAGGACGGAGGACTGCAGGTCGCACTCCGCACGCCCGACACGCGATGGGTGCGGCGGTTGGCCCTGCGGTTGGGCAGCACGGGCCGGGTGGTCGACCCGCCGGACCTCGTCGCGCAGGTCCGAGATGACGCGCGCGCCGCGCTTGCCGCGTATGAGGCACGAGACGGCCGTACCGTCAGGTAGACGCGGATCGAACGTTCGCCCTGCGTGCTGTCACTCGGCGAGGTGGGTGGGTATCGTCGGGGCGGAGTAGCATGAAGATCCGGCAATCGTGCGACCTGCGGGCCGCGAACCTGGAGGACCAGATGCCGAACATTGGGGCCCCGGAGCTCATCATCATCGCCGTTGCACTCGTCGTGCTCTTCGGCGCGACGAAGCTCCCGACCTTCGCGCGGTCGGTGGGGCGGTCGATGCGCATCTTCAAGTCCGAGGTCAAGGGCATGCAGGACGACGACGCGACCGAGGAGAAGGACAAGGACGCCAAGCCCGCCGAGTCGCCGCAGCAGCTGTCGGAGACCAAGCCCGGGGACGAGTGGCGTCCGGGGCAGTCGTCGGAGTCGGGTCAGACGCAGCGCGCCGCCGAGCAGCGTTAGGTAGGCGGCGGACCCGGTGGCCTCTCCACTCGTCCGCCTGCTCGGGGTGTTCCGCTCGCCGCGTTCGGGCGATCCCGAGGGGCGCATGACGCTCGGCGAGCATCTGCGTGAGCTGCGCAACCGGCTTGCGATCGCGCTGCTTGCGATCCTCGTGCTGACGATCGTGGCGTGGTTCCTCTACAAGCCGATCTTCGGGTTCCTGACCGGGCCGTTCTGTGAGATGTCCGGGGACGCTCAGGTGCAGCCGCCGCCGGCGGGGGCGATCGAGGACGTGGGTGGCACTCCCGGCTGTCCGCTGTACTTCACGAGCATCTTCCAGCCGTTCCTGATCCGGTTGAAGGTGTCGGCGCTGGTGGCCGTGGTCGTGTCGTCGCCGGTGTGGTTCTACCAGATCTGGGGCTTCGTGACCCCGGGGCTGCGGCGCAACGAGCGGAAGTGGTCGCTGGCGTTCGTGCTGACCGCGGTGCCGTTGTTCCTCCTCGGTGCGGTGCTCGCCTACCTGGTGATGTCGAAGGGCCTCGCCCTTCTCCTCTCCTTCGTACCGGACGAGTACGGCACGCTGATCGGCATCGATCAGTACATGACCTACACCGCCGCCATGATCGCGATCTTCGGCGTGGCGTTCGAGCTGCCGCTGCTGATCCTGCTGCTCAACCTCGCCGGCGTGCTGACGTTCGCCAGGCTCAAGCAGTGGCAGCGCCGCGCCATCCTGCTGATCTTCGTGTTCGCCGCGGTCGCCACGCCCAGCCAGGACCCGTTCAGCATGCTCGCCCTGGGCCTGTCGATGACGGTCCTGTTCGAGGCGTCGGTGCTGCTCGCGTACCTCAACGACCGGCGTCGCGGCGTCGGCAGCGTCGAGGCTGCCTACGACGAGCTCGACGACGACCAGGCCTCCCCCCTGGAGATGAACCGCACGGACGCCTGACCCGCGCTCGTGGTGAACCGGCCGCCGAACGCGACCTGAGCGCACTGGAGAAAGAGGACTGGTCACGGGCTGTCTCCCCACCGACGGGCGGATAGAGTCCGGCCATGCGTTCCGAGGCGGTGCTGCTGGTCAACCCCACGTCAGGCAAGGGCCACGGCCTGCGGGTGGCCAGGGAGGCCGCCGACCGGCTCAGGGGGGCCGGGGTGTCCGTGCGCATGGTGCAGGGTCGTGACGCCGACGAGGCGCTCGACGTGGCACGCAAGGTCGCCGGCGAGGAGCCGGAGATGCTGGTCGCGGTGGGTGGCGACGGCCTCCTCCATCTGGCGGTGCAGGCGCTGGCCGGCACCGAGGTCCCGCTCGGCCTCGTCCCCGCCGGGACGGGCAACGACGTCGCGCGGGCGCTCGACGTGCCGGTCGACACCGCCGAAGCGACCGCGACCCTGCTCGCCGGCCGGGTCCGTACGATCGACCTCGGCCGGGTGGGAGCGGAGTACTTCGCCGGGGTGCTGTACGCGGGGTTCGACTCCGCGGTCAACGAGCGCACCAACACGATGCGCTGGCCGCGCGGCCGGATGCGGTACAACGTGGCGATCGCGCTCGAGCTGCGCGCGTTCCGGCCGTTGCGGTTCCTGCTGGAGCTCGACGGTGAGGAGCGGCAGCTCGAGGCGATGTTCGTGTCCGTCGGCAACACCGGGCAGTACGGCGGGGGTCTGCGGATCTGTCCCGATGCTGTGCCCGACGACGGGTTGTTCCACGTGACGGTGATCGCGCCGGTGCCCCGTCGGGTCGTGCCGCTCCTCATGCCGAAGCTGTACAAGGGCACCCACGTCGATCACCCCGCGGTCAGCACGTACACGGCGCGCCGGGTCGGTCTCGCGTCCGCGGGGGTGCTGGCGTACGCCGACGGCGAGCGCGTCGGGCCGCTGCCGGTCCACTGCGAGGTCGTCCCGAACGCACTGCGGGTCATCACCCCTTAGTGTCCACTAGGCTGGAGCGGTGACCTCTCCCGCGGAGCGGTATGCCGCTGCCCAGCGGAGGGCCGTCGAAGCCAGGACGACGCTGGGCCGGTTCAAGCAGCTCTACGACTTCGGCCTCGACCCGTTCCAGGTCGAGGCGTGCGAGGCGCTCGAGGACGGACGTGGTGTCCTCGTGGCCGCCCCGACCGGCGCCGGCAAGACCGTCGTCGGCGAGTTCGCGGTCCACCTCGCGCTCGAGACCGGCACGAAGTGCTTCTACACCACGCCGATCAAGGCACTGTCGAACCAGAAGTACGCCGACCTCGTCCGCCGGCACGGCGCCGGCGCGGTCGGCCTGCTGACCGGCGACAACAGCATCAACGGCGAGGCACCCGTCGTCGTGATGACCACCGAGGTGCTCCGCAACATGCTGTACGCCGGCTCTGGCACGCTACGCGGTCTCAGCTACGTCGTGATGGACGAGGTGCACTACCTGTCCGACCGCTTCCGGGGCGCCGTGTGGGAGGAGTGCATCATCCACCTCCCCGAGTCCGTGCGGCTGGTCGCGCTGTCGGCGACCGTGAGCAACGCCGAGGAGTTCGGCGAGTGGCTCAAGGAGGTGCGCGGCGAGACCGACGTCGTCGTCGAGGAGAAGCGGCCCGTCCCGTTGTGGCAGCATGTGCTCGCCGGGAACAGGCTGTACGACCTCTTCGTGGACGCCGGCGAGAAGAAGGTCAACCCCGACCTGGTCAGGCTCGCGCGCGACGACTCCCGGTCGTCGCGGTGGGAGCGCGGCGGGGGACGCGGTCGCGGCGGACGCGGCCGCGGCAGGCAGCACCGCGGCGCCCGGCGGTTCCGGCCGCCGAGCCGGATGCACGTGGTCGAGCGCCTCGACCGGCAGGGTCTGCTCCCCGCGATCTACTTCATCTTCAGCCGTGCCGGCTGCGACGCGGCCGTCCTGTCCTGCCTGTACGGCGGGCTGCGGCTCAACGACGCCGACGAGGCCGCCGCCGTACGGGCGTACGCGGAGGAGCGGTGCACCGACATCCCCGAGGAAGACCGCCAGGTGCTGGGGTTCGGCGAATGGCTCGAGGGCCTGACCCGCGGGATCGCCGCGCACCATGCGGGCATGCTGCCGACGTTCAAGGAGGTCACCGAGACCCTCTTCGCGCGCGGCCTGATCAAGGCCGTGTTCGCCACCGAGACCCTGGCGCTCGGGGTCAACATGCCGGCCAGGTCGGTGGTGCTGGAGCAGCTGCGGAAGTGGAACGGCGAGACCCACGCCGACATCACGCCGGGGGAGTACACCCAGCTGACCGGGCGTGCGGGCCGGCGCGGGATCGACGTCGAGGGCCACGGGGTCGTGCTGTTCAACCCCGACCTCGAACCCGAGGCGCTCGGCGGGCTCGCGAGCACGCGGACGTATCCGCTGCGGTCGAGCTTCCGGCCCTCGTACAACATGGCGGTCAACCTCGTCGGCCAGGTGGGGCGTGACCGTGCCCGCACGATGCTCGAGGAGAGCTTCGCCCAGTTCCAGGCAGACCGCGCCGTGGTCGGTCTCGCCAGGAAGGTCAGCCGCAACGAGGAGGCGCTGCGCGGCTACGAGCAGGCGATGCACTGCGAGCTCGGCGACTTCGCCGAGTACGCCGCCCTGCGCCGTGAGCTGTCCGACCGCGAGTCGCGCCAGGCCAGGGAGTCCGCCGCCCAGCGGCGCGCCGCGGCGGCGGACTCGCTGGAGAAGCTCCGGCCGGGCGACGTGATCGTGGTGCCGGCCGGACGCCGGTCGGGTCTCGCCGTCGTCCTCGATCCCGGCAGGTCCGCGGGTCCCGACGAGCCGCGACCGGTCGTCCTGACCTCGGAGCGGCAGGTGAAGCGCCTGACGCTCGTCGACTTCCCCGTCCCCGTGGAGCCGCAGGGGCAGCTGCGCATCCCCAAGGGCTTCGACCGCCGGTCACCGCAGGCGCGCCGCGACCTGGTCGCCACGCTGCGGGCCAAGGGGTTCGACGTGACGGAGGCCAGGCAGGCCGCCCGTCGCCAACGTGACGGCGCCGATGACGGCGAGATCGGCCGACTGCGGGAGGGCCTGCGGTCCCACCCGTGCCACGGCTGCCCCGACCGGGAGGACCACGCACGCTGGGCCGAGCGGTACGCCCGGCTGCGCCGCGACACCGAGGGCCTGCAGCGCAGGGTGGAGGGACGCACCAACCTCATCGCCAGGACGTTCGACCGGGTCTGCGGCGTGCTCGACCGGCTCGGCTACCTCGTCGGCGACCAGGTCACCGCGGACGGCGAGCGCCTGGGCCGGCTCTACGCCGAGCTCGACCTGTTGACGTCCGAGTGCCTGCGTGAAGGGCTATGGACGAGCCTGTCGCCCGCCGACCTCGCGGCCTGCGTCTCCACGCTCGTCTTCGAGTCCCGGCAGTCCGACGACGCGGCGTCGCCGCGGCTGCCGCCCGGCGACGTCCGCGCGACCCTCGGCGCCATGGTGCGGCTGTGGGGCGAGCTGGAGGAGGTCGAGGGCGAGCACGGCGTGTCGTTCCAGCGGGAGCCCGACCTCGGGTTCTGCTGGGCGACGTACCGGTGGGCGTCCGGAGCGCGACTCGACACCGTCCTCGACGAGACGGGTCTGGCACCCGGCGACTTCGTCCGCTGGAGCAAGCAGGTGCTCGACCTGCTCGGCCAGGTGGCCGATGCGACCAGGGGCGGGGACGACACCGTCCACGACGCCGCGCGGGCCGCGGTCGGCGCGATGCACCGCGGGGTGGTCGCCTACACCTCCGTCGGCTGACCGGTGGTACGCGTCAGCCGGCGAGCGAGTCGTCCTCGCGTTCGTTCCTGCGCTCGGTGGGCAGCACCCGGGGCAACAGGTCGGTGTCGCTCTCGTCTGGGGCACGCCCGGTCGGGGGCGGTTGCTGCCAGTGCACCTCGCCGAACGGCGGTGGTGTCGTCTCGCGCTGCGCCTGCGGTGCCTCGAAGGCGGTGCTCTCGACCTGCTCGTGCCGGCCGTCCTGCGACGGCTCCTGGCTCCTGCGGCCCAGCGACAGCCGGGACGTCAGGACGAACGCGACACCCCCGCCGACCACGCTGACGGCCGCAGCCGCGAACCCGGCGGCAGTGTGCGGGATGACGAGATCGCCCAGCAGGGCGATGCCGCTGCCGAGGACCAGGAGCGCGACGTAGGCGGCCCCGAAGGCGAGCCAGCGCCGGTGCACCCGGTTGACGACCTGCCAGACGAGGAACGGCGCGAGGACGAGCGCCCCGCCGGCGACCGGTTCGCGCCAGTCGACGACGACGTCGGTGATCGTGAGCACGACACCCAGGACCACCGCGACGAGGGCGATGCCGGTGGCCGCCGTCATGGTCGTCCACCAGGAGGCGCGTCGATCGTCGGTGACGGTGACGGTGATGGCGGCGGTCTCCGGTGCCGGTTCGTGCGCGACGGGCGGGGCCGGTGGGTGCGGCGGTGACGCACCGGCCCAGGGAGGGGACGGAGCGTAATGGTCTGGCGGGCCCGGAGTGTGCTGGTCGGGCAGCGCCGGCGCGACGTACTCGGGTGGGGCCGGAGCGCCGTACTCGGGCGTGGGAGGCGGGCTGACAGGGGCGTCGACGTGCGGCGCGTCGCTGCGGGCGCGCCTGCCACGGGGGGCCTTGTGTCGTCCTGCCATGGCTCCATCTTGGCCTGTCGGCCGCCTCGGTGGGGCGTGAGGGCCCCGTTGGGCGATGAGGATCTCACACAAAGGGGCACATCTTCACCCGCGCCGACGCTCCGTCGTGACACCCGGAGTCTAGACTCCGGCCGAGATCGAGGAGGTGGCGGCGTGAAGGTCGGGATCCCCCGGGAGACCAAGACACACGAGTACCGGGTGGCGATCACTCCGGCCGGCGTGCACGAGCTCGTCCGGCACGGCCACGACGTCGTGATCGAGGCCGACGCCGGGACGGGGTCCTCGATCACCAACGGTGAGTTCGAGGCGGCCGGCGCGCGGATCCTGCCCACCGCCGACGACGTGTGGGGCGACGGCGACCTGATCCTCAAGGTCAAGGAGCCGATCGCGGAGGAGTTCCACCGCATGCGGGCGGGACAGACGCTCTTCACGTACCTGCACCTCGCCGCGTCCCGCGAGTGCACGCAGGAGCTGGTCGACCACGAGGTGACCGGCATCGCGTACGAGACCGTGCAGCTGCCCGATGGCTCGCTGCCGCTGCTGGCGCCGATGAGCGAGGTCGCCGGACGCATGGCTCCGCAGGCCGGCGCGTACTGCCTGCAGCGTGCCTCGGGCGGCCGCGGCGTGCTCCTCGGGGGCGTGTCCGGCGTGTACGCGGCCAAGGTCGTGGTGATCGGCGCGGGCGTCTCGGGCCGCAACGCCGCGACGATCGCCCTCGGCATGCAGGCCGAGGTGCTGCTGCTCGACCGGAACATCGAGACGCTGCGCCAGGCCGACCGCGTCTACCGCGGCCACCTGCAGACGGTCGCGTCCAACACCTACGAGATCGAGCGGGCCGTGGTCGACGCCGACCTCGTCATCGGCGCGGTGCTCGTGCCCGGCGCGAAGGCGCCGCGCCTGGTCAGCAACGAGCTGGTGTCGCGGATGAAGCCGGGCAGCGTCCTTGTCGACATCTCCGTCGACCAGGGCGGGTGCTTCGAGGACACCAGGCCGACCACCCACGCCGAGCCGACGTTCCGCGTGCACGACTCGCTCTTCTACTGCGTCGCGAACATGCCGGGCGCGGTGCCCAACACCTCCACCCACGCGCTCACCAACGTAACCCTGCCGTACGCCGTCGCGCTGGCCGACAAGGGCTGGCGGCGCGCGCTCGCCGACGACCCGAGCCTCGCCAGGGGACTCAACACCTGCGACGGGCAGGTGACCTATGGACCGGTCGGCGAGGCGCACGGCTTGCCGTGGGTCGACGCCTCGCGGATGCTCGCGCAGTGAGCGCACAGGCAGGTCGGGCGGCGGTGGGCGAGGGGAGCGGCCGTGAGACCCCGCGGGCGCTCGCCGACGGCGTGCGCACCTACCTCGACCACCTCGCCGTCGAGCGCGGGCTCGCCGCCAACACGCTCCAGTCGTACGAGCGCGACCTGCGCAGGTACCTCGAGGTGCTGACCGCTCGCGGCGTCGCCGACCTCGCCACGGTCGGCAGGGAGGACGTCGCGGCGTTCCTGATGGCGCTGCGCGAGGGCGACGACGAGCACCCCGCGCTCGGCGCGAGCTCGGCCGCGCGCGCCGTCGTCGCGGTGCGCGGGCTGCACAAGTTCGCCGTCCGCGAGGGCCTCGCCGCCGACGACCCGGCACGCGAGGTGCGACCGCCCGCGCTGCCGAAGCGGCTGCCGAAGGCCATCGGGGTGGACGAGGTCGAGCGGCTGCTGGTCGCGGCCGGGGGGCTCGGCGACGACACCACCGAGGTGGACGACCCGCTGCGGATACGCGACCGCGCCCTGCTCGAGGTGCTGTACGGCACGGGCGCGCGCATCTCCGAGGCCGTCGGGCTCGACGTCGACGACCTCGATCTCGGCAACGCCTCGGTCCTGCTCCGCGGCAAGGGCGGCAAGGAGCGGATGGTGCCGGTGGGCACGTATGCCGCCCGCGCCGTCGAGGCCTGCCTCGTCCGCTCGCGACCAGTGCTCGCTCCGCGCGGGCGCGGCACGCCGGCGCTGTTCCTCAATGCGCGCGGCGGCCGGCTCAGCCGGCAGAGCGCCTGGACGGTGCTGCAGCGTGCCGCCGGCCGCGCACGGCTGAAGGGCGTCTCGCCGCACACGCTGCGCCACTCGTTCGCCACCCACCTGCTCGACGGCGGCGCCGACATCCGGGTCGTCCAGGAGCTGCTCGGCCACGCGTCGGTCGCGACGACGCAGGTCTACACGCTGGTCACGGTCGACCGGCTCCGCGAGGTCTACGCCCTCTCGCACCCGCGCGCCCGCTGAGCCACGTGTACCCGATTTGCTTCAAGATCAACTTTGCGTGATCATGGTCTCCGCCCGGCGGCCACGCCGCTCGTGGCTCTTTAGCACTCAATCGATTTGTCGACAGAGAAACTTCGCGACATCCGGCGCGCCTCCACGCCGTTCGCGTGCGCTGTTCCTAGTCTCACGTGCAGAGGGATCCGCCCCCGAAGCACACGCATCTGGAGGGTGAAGCGTCTTGACCGATCCGAGCCAGGTACGAGCGATGCCTTCCCGCACCGGTCAGCATCCGGACGACGTTCGCGCCGGTCTGCCTGACCCCACCCGCGTTGCGCCACCGAGCCCGCACCGTCCCGAAGACCCCGTCCTCGACCGTCCCGTCATCCCCGCGCCGACCCTGCCCGTCGAGCCGGAGGACGAGGCCCTCATGGCCCCGGCCAACGACACGGAGCAGCCGCGCAGGTCCTCGCGGTACGGCCCCACCGGCCGGCTGATGCCGCGGTTCCCCGAGCCGCCGCCCCTGACCGAGCACGGCCCCGCGCGCATCGTCTCGCTGTGCAACCAGAAGGGCGGCGTCGGCAAGACCACGACCACGATCAGCCTCGGCGCCACCCTCGCGGAGTACGGCCGCAAGGTGCTGCTCGTCGACTTCGACCCGCAGGGCGCGTTGTCGGTCGGTCTCGGCGCGAATCCGCACGACCTCACCAGCACCATCTACAACCTGCTGATGGAGCGCGACGTCGGGCTCGACCAGGTGATCAAGCCGTCCGGTGTCGCCGGGCTCGACCTGCTGCCGAGCAACATCGACCTGTCCGCGGCCGAGGTGCAGCTCGTCGGCGAGGTGGCGAGGGAGCAGGCGCTGTCCCGCGTGCTGCGAGAGGCGGTCCCGCACTACGACGTCATCCTCATCGACTGCCAGCCGTCCCTCGGCCTGCTCACGATCAACGCGCTCACCGCGAGCGACAGCGTGATCGTCCCGCTGGAGTGCGAGTTCTTCGCGCTGCGCGGCGTTGCCCTGCTGATGGAGACGATCCACAAGGTGCAGGAGCGGCTCAACCCCGATCTCGCGATCGAGGGCGTCCTCGCCACGATGTACGACTCGCGCACCCTGCATACCAAGGAGGTCCTGGCACGGCTGGTGGAGGCGTTCGGCGACACGGTGTTCCACACCGTCGTCAACCGCACGGTCCGCTTCCCCGACGCAAGCGTCGCGGGTGAGCCGATCAACATCAGCGCACCCAACTCCAACGGTGCCAAGGCGTACCGCAACCTCGCGAAGGAGGTGCTCGCCCGATGGCACGACGCGTGAGCCTCCCCGGCGCGGACGAGTTCTTCCGGCACGCCCTCGTCGCCCAACCGGAGGCCGCCGGCGCCGAGGGCGCCTCGCCGGTCCGGCTCGTGCCAGGCGCCGAGCGCGCCGCAGACCTGCGTCCCACCGGTCCCGCGCCGGCGCGGCGGGGGACCGGCAGAGAGAAGCACGACGAGAAGATCACGGTCTACGTCTCGGCCGACGAGCTGTTCGACCTGGAGCAGGCACGGCTGACCCTGCGCCGGCACCACGGGCTGCCCGTCGACCGGGGCCGGATCGTCCGTGAGGCCCTCGCCGCGCTGCTGGAGGACCTCGAGGAGAACGGCACCGACAGCGTCCTCGTGCAGCGGCTACGGGACGGGTGTTGACGGCAGCCATCAGCGAAGGAGCTGACGAGCGAGCCGGAGGTAGGGGCCGCGATGTGGCGAGCACCGCGCCGTGCGTGGCCGCGGCGCCTTCCGGAGGGGAGCGAGGAGGCGGTCGCGTATGACGGCCCTCGATACGTCGGTTACCGTGCCTGCCGTGACCGAGGAGCAGCTCTCGCCCGGCGGCGAGCCACTGGCGCCGATGGCGCGCCCGCCCTTCGAGGTGCACCTCGACGTGTTCGACGGCCCGTTCGACCTGCTCCTCGGGCTGATCTCCAAGCACAAGCTCGACGTCACCGAGGTCGCTCTGTCGAAGGTCACCGACGACTTCATCGCGTACATCGGGGCGTTCGGCTCGGAGTGGGATCTCGAGCAGACCACGCACTTCCTCGTCGTCGCGGCCACCCTGCTCGACCTCAAGGCCGCCCGGCTGCTCCCGCAGGCCGACATCGACGACGAGGAGGACCTCGCCCTGCTGGAGGCGCGCGACCTGCTCTTCGCTCGGCTGATGCAGTACAAGGCGTACAAGCAGGTCGCAGCCGACTTCGCCGGGCGGATGGCCGAGGCGAGCCGCAGGTTCCCGCGCAGCGTGAGCCTGGAGCCCCAGTACGCCGACATGCTGCCCGAGGTGATCCTCGCGATCGGCCCGCACGAGCTGGCGAAGCTCGCGGCGGCGGCGATGCGGCCGCGGCTGCCCGAGACCGTGGGCGTCGACCACATCCACTACCCGAAGATCAGCGTCAGGGAGCAGGCGGCGATCATCGTCGAGCGGCTCAGGGAGAGCAGGCAGACGACGTTCCGCACGCTCACCTCGGACTGCACGGCACCCTTCGAGGTGATCGGACGCTTCCTCGCCCTGCTGGAGCTGTTCCGCGAGGGCGTCGTGTCGTTCGAGCAGGTGACGCCGCTGGGCGAGCTCAACGTCAGGTGGACGGGGAGCGACGCGGGCAGTGTCGAGGTCGACGACGAGTACGACGAACCAGCGCAGGGCGACGCGGCCGAGTCCGACGCGGCCGAGTCCGACGCGGGTGAGGAACGAGGAGACAGTGATGAGCACGGATGAGCCGGACGGCCAGGTCGAGGCCGTGCCCGGGCTCGCGGACGAGTCGACCAACGGCACCGCACCGCACCACGACGAACCGACCGCGGACGAGGCGGACCAGCCGGCGGACGAGACCCCTGCCGGCGGGGCCGACGACGCTCCCGCGGAGGAGTCCGTCACCGAGCAGGAGCCGGCGAGCCCGCCGGTGGTCGGCGGCGACCTGCCGCCGCTTGCCAGCGCGCTCGAGGCCGTCCTGATGATCGTCGACGAGCCCGTGCCGACGGTCCAGTTGGCCCAGGTGCTCGAGACGCCGCGGGCGGAGGTCGACGCGACGCTGCGCGGGCTCGCCGAGGAGTACACCGCCGCCGGCCGCGGGTTCGACCTGCGTGAGGTCGCGGGCGGCTGGCGTTACTACAGCCGCACCGAATGCGCGCCGGTCGTCGAGCGGTTCGTGCTCGACGGCCAGCAGGCGCGGCTCACCCATGCGGCGCTGGAGACCCTGGCCGTGGTCGCGTACCGGCAGCCGGTGAGCAGGGCGCGTGTCTCGGCGATCCGCGGCGTCAACTGCGACGGCGTGATCCGCACGCTCGTCAGCCGCGGCCTGATCGAGGAGGCCGGCACCGAGCAGGAGAGCAACGCGATCCTCTACCGCACCACGTCGTACTTCCTCGAGCGGATCGACGTGCAGAGCGTCGACGACCTGCCCGACATCGCCCCCTACCTGCCCGCGATCGACGAGCTCGCCGACAACGAGGACGTCGCAGGTTGACCGACGACGCCACCTCGGCGATACGGCTGCAGCGGGTGCTGGCCCAGGCCGGGTTCGGCAGCCGCCGTGCGTGCGAGGACCTCATCGCCGCCGGCCGGGTGACGGTCGACGGCGTCGTCGCCGCGCTCGGTGCCCGCGTCGACGAGAACACCGCGGTGGTGCGGGTCGACGGCATGCGCATACCGTCGGCGCCCGACCTCGCCTACCTGGCCCTCAACAAGCCCGAGGGCGTCGTGAGCACGATGGACGACCCGGAGGGCCGTACCGACCTGTCCGACTACGTCGCCGACCGACCCGAGCGGCTGTTCCACGTCGGGCGGCTCGATACCGCGACCGAGGGTCTGCTGCTGCTGACCAACGACGGTGAGCTGGCCAACCGGCTGGCGCACCCGAGCTACGAGGTGCGCAAGACCTACGTCGCCGAGGTGACCGGTACGGTGCCGAACAGGTTGGGCGACCGGCTGCGCGCGGGTGTCGAGCTCGACGACGGTCCGGTCGCGGTCGACGAGTTCCGGATCGTGCAGCGCGCGAGCGGACGCACGCTCGTCGAGCTGGTCCTGCACGAGGGCCGCAACAGGATCGTCCGCCGGCTGCTCGCGGCGGTCGACCATCCCGTGACGCGGCTCGTCCGCACCCGGGTCGGGCCGGTGTCGCTCGGTGACCTGCCGTCGGGGACCCTGCGTGACCTGACGACCCGGGAAGTGGGTCTGCTCTACCAGGAGGTCGCCTTGTGAGTGGTCCTGAGGATGCGATCGCCGCCGCGCCCAAGCGGCTGCTCGTCGTCGGTACGGGACTGATGGGCACGTCGGCGGCGCTCGCCGCGCGCGCGACGGGCGCGGAGGTCTACCTGTACGACACGACGCCCCATCACCTCGCGCTGGCCGCGCAGATGGGTGCGGGCACGCCGTACGACGACGGCACAGGGCCCGTCGATCTGGTGCTGCTCGCCGTGCCGCCACACCTCGTGGGGGCGGAGCTGGCGCGCTGGCAGCGCCGTGACGCCGGCGCGGTCTACACCGACGTCGCGAGCGTGAAGGCCGGGCCGCGCCGCGACGCGCGCGCCCTCGGCTGTGACCTGACCACGTACGCCGGCGGGCATCCACTCGCCGGCAGGGAGCTGTCCGGGCCGAAGGCGGCCGCGAGCGACCTGTTCCTCGGCCGGCCGTGGGCGGTGTGCCCGGGCGACGCCCGTCCCGACGTCGTCGCCGTGGTGACCGCGTTCGCCCGGTCGTTGGGTGCCGACCCGCTGGTGATGGACGAGGACGACCACGACGCCGCGGTCGCCGCGACGTCACACGCGCCGCACGTGCTGGCGAGCGTCATGGCGGCCCGGCTGCCGGACGCCGACACCCGCCTCGCCGGCCAGGGCGTGCGCGACGTCACCCGGGTGGCCGACGGCGATCCGGCGCTGTGGACCTCGATCCTGTCCGGCAACGCCGTCGCGGTCGCCGACACGCTGGCCGCCGCGTCGCGCGACCTCGACGCGATGGCCGTCGCGTTGCGGGCGGTCGCCACCGGCGACGAGGCCGCCGCCGGCGACGTGCGCGCGCTGCTGGAGCGCGGTGTCACCGGCCGCATGGCGCTGCCCGGCAAGCACGGCGGACCGACCCGCACGTACGCCGTCGTCACGGTGATGCTGCCGGACGAGCCGGGGCAGCTCGCCCGGCTGTTCCACGACGCGGACACCACCGGTGTCAACGTCGAGGACATCGCGCTCGAGCACTCGCCAGGTGCGCTCGTCGGTGTCGTGGAGCTCAGCGTGCGGCCGGAGACCAGAGACACCCTGGTGGCGGGGCTGCGCGCGTCAGGCTGGGACGTGCCCGGGTAATCTTCGTACCAGCCCGCCATCCCTCCCGCATGTCCGTCGAAGGAGAGTACGTTGCCCGCCGACCAGTCCCACGTCGTGATCGCGGTCGACGGCCCGTCCGGCAGCGGCAAGTCCAGCGTCGCTCGCGGTGTCGCGAGCAAGCTCGGCTACCGCTATCTCGACACCGGCGCCATGTACCGCGCGATGACGTGGTGGATGCTCGACCGTGCGATCCCTGTCGACGACCCCGCGGCGGTCGCGGCTGCCACCGACCACCCCGTCCTCGAGGTCACCGCCGACCCGGCGAACCCGTCGATCACGGTCGACGGCGTCGACGTCGCCGAGGAGATCCGCACCCGTGAGGTGACCAACGCCGTGAGCGCGGTGAGCGCCGTGCCCGAGGTGCGCAGGCGGCTCGTGGCCCTGCAGCGCGCGCTGATCGGCAACGGTGCCATCGTCGTCGAGGGACGCGACATCGGCACGGTCGTCGCGCCCAACGCCACGGTCAAGGTCTTCCTCGTCGCAGACGAGGGGACGCGGGCCGCGCGGCGCACCGACGACGTCCACGCACGCCTCGGCACCGCGGTCGAGGTGACGCAGGCCGACCTCGCCAGGCGCGACCGGCTCGACTCGACCAGGGCGGCCTCGCCACTGACCAAGGCCGGCGACGCCGTCGAGATCGACTCGACCGCGCTCGGCCTCGAAGAGGTCATCGACCGCGTGCTCTCGCTCGTGCACGCGGCATGAGCACAGGAACCGGCCTCCCGTTGCGGCAGACCGAGCACCCGAGGGCCATCAGGCCCGGCCGGCAGTTCGCGAGGCTCCTCTCGGCCGCGACGTACCGGGTGCGCGTCCACGGCCGCGAGCACGTCCCGGCGAGCGGACCGGTCATCCTCGCGATCAACCACCGCAACATCCTCGACGGCCCGGTGGTGTACGGCGCCTGCCCGCGCCCCGCGCGGTTCCTCGTCAAGGCGGAGATGTTCAGCGGCGCGCTCGGCGTGGTCCTCCGCCAGGTCGGGCAGATCCCGATCAGGCGCGGCACTCCCGACCGCGGCGCGCTGCGCACGTGCATGAGCTGGCTGCGGCGCGGCGAGGTGCTTGGCGTGTTCCCCGAGGGCACCAGGGGCCAGGGCGACTTCGGTCAGGTGCGGCACGGCCTGACCTGGCTCGCCCTGCGGGCGCAGGCGCCGGTCGTGCCCGTGGTCTGCCTGGGGATCGCCGAGTCACTCGACGGGCGTAAGCTGCCGAAGCTCAGGTCCCCGGTCGACGTCGTGTTCGGCGAGGCGTTCGAGGTCGGGGCCTACGGTGACCGTGCCTCCCGCCGCGTGCTCGCCGAAGCAGCGGAGGACGTGCGGGTCCGGCTGGTGGAACACCACGAGGCCGCGGCGAAGCTGGCAGGGCGGCAACTCGGTGACTGAGACAACGCAGGCAGACGCGACGACGGTGGCGCCGGTGGTCGCCGTGGTCGGGCGACCCAACGTCGGCAAGTCGACGCTCGTGAACCGCATCCTCGGCCGTCGCGAGGCGGTCGTCGAGGACGTGCCCGGCGTCACCCGCGACCGCGTCGCGTACGACGCCGATTGGCGCGGACGCCGGTTCGTCCTGCTCGACACCGGCGGCTGGCAGGTCGACGGCCGCGGCCTCGCGGCGCAGATCACCGACCAGGCGAAGCTCGCCGTCGACATGGCAGACCTCGTGCTGTTCGTCGTCGACACCCTCGTCGGCATCACCGAGGAGGACGCCGCGGTCGGGCGCCTGCTGCAGCGCTCCGGCAAGCCGGTCGTGCTCGCGGCCAACAAGGTCGACGACCAGCGGGCCGAGGCCGACGCGACCTCGCTGTGGAGCCTCGGCCTCGGCGAGCCGGTGCCGGTGAGCGCGTTGCACGGCCGGGGGAGCGGCGACCTGCTCGACGTCGTGTTCGACCGGCTGCCGGAGCCGCCGCCCGACATGTCCGAGGAGGAGGGCGGCCCGCGGCGGGTCGCCATCGTGGGCAAGCCCAACGTCGGCAAGTCGAGCCTGCTCAACAAGCTGGCGGGCGCCGAGCGGGTGCTGGTCGACGCGGTCGCCGGCACGACCCGCGACCCGGTCGACGAGCTGATCGAGCTCGGCGGCCGCACCTGGCGGTTCGTCGACACGGCGGGCATCAGGCGGCGGGTCAGGGAGGCGTCGGGCAGCGAGTACTACTCGTACCTGCGCACCGAGCAGGCGCTGGAGTCCGCCGAGGTCGCCGTCGTGCTCGTCGACGCCAGCGAACCACTCGCCGAGCAGGATCTCCGGATCCTGTCGGCGGCCGGCGATGCCGGACGCGCCCTCGTCCTCGTCTTCAACAAGTGGGACCTGCTCGACGACGAGCGCAAGGAGCTCCTCGAGCGCGAGATCGACCGTCAGCTCGTCCGGGTCAGGTGGGCACCGCGGGTGAACCTCTCGGCGGGCAGCGGCTGGCACGTCAACCGCCTCGTCACCGCGCTCGACACCGCGCTCGCGGGTTGGGAGACCCGCGTGACGACCGGGCGCCTCAACGGGTGGCTGTCCGACGTCGTCGCGGCGACGCCGCCGCCGGTGCGCGGCGGCAAGCAGCCGAAGGTGCTGTTCGCGACCCAGGCCGGCATCGCGCCGCCGCACTTCGTCCTGTTCACCAGCGGCCCGCTCGAGGCCGGTTACCTGCGGTTCCTCGAGCGCCGGCTACGCGAGGAGTTCGGCTTCGAGGGCACCCCGGTGAAGCTGAGCCTGCGGGTCAGGGAGCGCCGCGGCCGGTCCCGCTGACGCCCCCTGACCGGCGTCGTCGTCAGGGCGGCGACACGGCGCGCGGGTAGTAGGTCGTCGCGGGGTGGGAGCGGAGGAAACTGTAGGCGATCTCGCCCGGCGGCTTCGGTGGCCGGTTCTTCGACTGCCACGGCACCACCTTCCGGAACGCCTTCCATGCCGCTGTCGGAGCGGTGCCGAACGACCGGTCCATGTTCAGCTTCTCGCCCTGGATCTCCCGGATGTTCAGCCAGTACGTGGCAGTCAACAGGCTCTGTGCCTGCAACCGTCCGAGGTCGGTGAGCATGGCCTTCAGGGCCGCAACCTTGAGCGAGGTCGAGGCCTGCAGATCCTCGACGTTCGCCACGATGGAGTTCCCCTCCACCGGTATCGGGTTCTGGTGTGTGTGCACCGACTGCAGCAGGTCAGCGAGGGCGTAGCTGTCCGCTCTCGGTGCCGCGCGGGTCTGCTGCTGTGCCGTCAGCCCGTACGAGGGCTCGATGACCGTGAAGAACGTGCTCTCGAACCGCAACGGCACCATCGCGTCGGTGACCGCGCAGTTCGCGAGCGCGTTGGTCAGCGCCTCGATCTCGTTGGCGACCGGGTAGGGATCCCAGTTCGCGTTGGAGAGTATGTAGCCGTGCCCGCATCCGGTGCCGCCGAGGCCCTTGCCCACACAGCGCTCGGTGTTCGGGCCGCCCTTGACGTAGTACTGCTTGAGCCACGGTTCGTTGAGCTCGGGCGCCGAACTCGGCGACCAGCCCGGTGCCACGGACGGGTTGTGGTCGGAGGCGTTGATCTGGATCAGCAGGGCATCGCGCAGCTGTTTCCAGGCGGTCCACGCCGCGGCGTTGCGCTGGCTCATCGCACGCAGACTCTCCGGATCCTGGATGATCCGCTTCGGTACGCCGTCCTCGGACTCCTCGTCCCTGGCGAGGAGGTAACTGCCCTTGATCATGTCGAGCACGCGCGCGGCGGTCGCCTTCCATTGCGGGTCGGGGCGGATGGCGCGCACCGGCGCGGCGAGGGGGGTGATGCTGCTGTTCATCGCCTGGAGATCCATGGCGTAGAGCAGGTCCTGCCAGTTCAGTGCCTGTTGCGCGTCGTGGACGTGCAACGCGGCCTGTCCCATCGAGTACGCGTTGCTGCTGGTGAGGGCGGCTTCGTCAGCGGCGAACGGCGCACCGGGCGCCAGTGGCTGTGCGGGCTGGTCCTGGAGCGGCTTCAGGCCCGCCTCGGCCAGGGCACGCTTCGCGGTCATCCGCTTGCCGTGGAAGTACGCGTACCCGACTCCCACCATCGTCGCCGCGACGTTGCCGAGCTGCGGCAGGTCACCTTCGCCCGGCGACCCCCGCGACTGGACGACCGGCGTGACGTCCTTGTTGAGCAGGTCGACCAGCATCTGCGTGAGTTGGGGGCTGGCCGCTTCGTAGCTCATCGTGTTGACGCGGAAGGCCATCATCGCCCGCACGACCTCGCGGCTGGCCTCGGGACCTGATCCTCCGGTCGCGCCGGACCTGAAGTTCCTCAGCTGGCTCTGGAGCAGATAGTCCCGGTTGGAACAACGCTGTCCGGTGGTCGGACAGGTCGGTGAATCCGAGGTGACCTTCGTCGACAGCGGGTCGCCAGAGAAGATCACTTCCTGCCGTCCCGAGCCGGCGGCCCGGTTGAACCAGTAGACGGGCACGCCCTCTCGTGCGCCCTGGAGAAGCAGGTAGTAGGCATTGAGCGAGCGTTGCCGAGCTCCCGAGGTGAGCCGGATCTTCGCGCCGTTCCTCGCGACGTCGACGATGTCGCCGATGGACATGCGCTTTCCGTCGGCCGTGACGGTGCCATCCGCGTTGACCGTCGTGTAGGCCGATGTTTCATACGCGGAAACAGCTTGTGTCGATCCACGAACCTCTTGCGGATAGATGCTCGACGTCAAGGTGGCCATCAGTCCGATGGCGACCAGGACGACCAGAATGCGCCGTGTGCGCAGGAACCGTTGCCTCATGGGATAAACCCTCCAGAGCGGGCGCCGCCGGTGAATCGACGAAGCGGCGACCTGCCGTCAGGTCCCAGGGTCCTGGCCAGGGTTTACCGGGATGAAATTTCGATTCACATTAGTGGATGGAGATGGCTGAGCGGAAGATGTGCGCTCGAAGTCAGCGGTCGGGTGCGACGAGCTGTAGCCATCATCGGAGACGGGCTTCCACTGCAAGACGTCCTCGAAGCCGGCTGGGAGGATCCGGTGGCCTGATAGGTTCTGCGTGGTCACGGCTTGCTCCGGCGCGGGCTTGGTGGGATCAACACGTTGGACGTTTTCGGCACCATCACGAGGTCGCGGCTGCACGACGCCATCGTCGAGGAGATCGTCGGCGGCATCCGTGCCGGCCGGCTGGCCGCGGGCGACTCGCTGCCGGCGGAGCGGTTGCTCGCCGAGCAGTTCGGTGTCGGGCGCAGCTCGGTGCGCGAGGCACTGCGCATCCTGGAGCACGCCGGCGTCCTCGAGGTGCGGGTCGGCAAGGGCACGTTCGTGACGGGCGAGGCCCGGTCCAGGGCCGCGGTCATGCGTGCGGAGGCCGCGATGGTCGGCGACCACAGCACGCTCGACGTATTCGTCGCCAGGATCGCGGTCGAGCCGTTCTGCGCCGAGGTCGCGGCGTCCGCGCGCACCACCTCGGACGAGCAGGCGCTGCGGCGGCTCCTCGACGAGCAGCGGGGGATCAGCTCGGGAGACGAACCTGCCGACCCGGACAGGCTCCACCGCGCGATCGCGGAGGCGACGCACAACTCGGTGCTCGTCGCCCTCGTCGGTCAGCTCGTCGCGATGACGCACCAGGTCACCTGTCACGAGCTGCGCGACCGAGCGCACGCGCAGATCGTCGCGTCCGTCCTCGCGGGCGACGGCACGAGAGCACGTGAGGCGATGACCGCGCACCTGCGCGCGATCGAAGAGGGGTGTGGATGAACGCGAGCATCGACCGGGCGAGGATCGCCGCGCTGGCGGAGCAGCGGATCGGACCGCTGGTCAAGGGCATGCCGGTCGACGCCGGCGAGCTGACGTACGCCGAGCTCGCGGCGCAGCGGCGCGACCTGCTCAGAGGCGGGTTCACCAGCCCGCTGCTGGCGCTGGACCGCACGGCGCTCGAGGCGAACGTCGCCGCCATGGCGCGCTGGTGCGCGGAGCAGGGCGTCTCGCTCGCGCCGCACGGCAAGACGACGATGGCGCCGGCGCTGTGGGCGCGCCAGCTCGACGCGGGGGCGTGGGCCATCACCGTCGCGAACATCGCACAGGCGCGGGTCGCGCGGGCGTTCGGGGTGAGCACCGTCGTGATCGCCAACGAGATCGCCGGCGCCGCCGGCCTCGGCTGGCTCGCCGCCGAGATGGCGGCCGACCAGGACTGCAGGTTACTGTTCTGGGTCGACTCGGTCGCGGGCGTCCACGAGGCCGACGCCGGCCTGCGCGCGGGCGGCGCCGCGCGGCCCGTCGACGTCCTCGTCGAGCTCGGCACCTCGCCGGGCCGTGGGGGCTGCCGCGACGCGGACACCGCGGAGGAGGTGGCGCGCGCCGTCGCCGGCTGTTCGGCGTTGCGGCTCGCAGGCGTGTCCGCGTTCGAGGGGGTCGTCAGGGCGAGACGGTGACCGGCGCCGTGGCGGGGGTCGACCGGATGCTCGACCGCATGCACGACGTGGTGCTGCGGCTCGCGAAGGCGGGCCTGTTCACCGGGCGCGACGAGGTCGTCGTCTCCGCCGGCGGCAGCGCCTACTTCGACCGGGTCGTCGAGGTGCTCGGTGACGTCGGCTCGCGGCTCGACGTCCCGGTGCGGGTGCTGCTGCGCAGCGGGTGCTACCTGACCCACGACGAGGGCATGTACTCCCGGCTCGCGCCGTGCGCTCGGGACGTGCCGGGCGCTCCGGACTTCACGCCGGCCCTTCGTGCCTGGGGGCAGGTGTGCTCGCGACCCGAGCCTGGCCTGGCGCTGTTGACGATGGGCCGCAGGGACGTGTCGTACGACGCGGGCCTGCCGAACCCGCGGCTGCGCAGCCGGCCGCGCGACGACGTCCCCACGCCATTGCGCGGCATGCGAGTGACGGCGCTGAACGACCAGCATGCGTTCGTCGAGATACGCGAGGGAGCGGAGCTGGATGTCGGCGACTGGGTCGGCAGCGGCATCTCGCACCCGTGCACGTCCTTCGAGCGGTGGCAGGTGATCCCCGTCGTGGAGGGCACGACGGTCGTCGACTTCGTCCACACGTTCTTCTGAGCCGGGAGGTGAGGCGTCGTGCGCTTCGACGGTCGGGTGGTCCTCGTCACCGGTGCGGTCGGTGGTATCGGCGCGGAGCTGTGCCGGCGGTTCGTCGCGGAGGGCGCGGTCGTCGTCGGCGCCGATCTCGACGACGAGGCGGTGCGCCGGCAGGCGGAGCGTGACGGCTGGGCGCGGGGCGTCCGCCTCGACGTCACCGACGGCCCGCGGGTCAGGGAGACGTTCGCGGCGCTGGCGGCCGGCGTGGGACCGGTCGACGTGCTCGTCAACAACGCCGCGGCGTGCGACGACGCGGACTTCGCCCACCTGACCGAGGAGCACTGGGACCGCGAGGTGGCGGTCACGCTGAAGGGCACGTTCCTCTGCTCCCAGGCGGCGCTGCCGGCGATGATCGAGCGCGGCGGGGGAGCGATCCTCAACGTGGCGTCGGTCAACGCCGTGACGTACGCGGGCAACGAGGCGTACAGCGCGGCGAAGGCGGGCATGCTGAGCCTCACCCGCAGCATCGCGGTGCGCTACGGCGGCCGCGGGGTGCGGTGCAACGCAGTGCTGCCCGGCACGATCCACACGCCGGTCTGGGACACCCGCCTCGCGGTCGATCCCACGGTGCTCGACCGGGTGACGAAGTGGTACCCGCTCGGCCGGGTGGGGGCGCCGGCCGACGTCGCCGAGGCGATCCTCTTCCTGTGCTCGGCGCAGGCCGCCTGGATCACCGGCGCCGCGCTTCCGGTCGACGGCGGGCTGCTGGCGGGCAACGTCGCGCTGACCGACGACATCGTCATCGCCGGAGGTGACGGGTGACCGGGCTGCCCGCGGTCGTGCTGCGCGGCGGCCGGGTCGTCGACGGGCGCGGCGGCGAACCGACCCGCGCGGACGTGCTGGTGGTGGGGAACCGGATCGCCGGCGTCGGCACGGGTCTCGCCGGCATCGCCGATGCCGATGTCGTCGACTGCGCGGACCGGTACGTCCTGCCGGGTCTCGTCGACGTGCACTCCCATGCGGACGCCACCGTCTTCGAGTCCGAGGTGCAGCGTGCGCTGCTCCGGCAGGGCGTCACGAGCGTCGTCGCCGGGCAGGACGGCGTCTCGTACGCGCCGGGCGACGGTTCGTACGCCACGACGTACTTCGGTGCCCTGCTCGGTCCGCACCCGGCGTACGGCTGTGGCGGTGTCGCGTCGCTGCTCGCGGCGTACGACGGTGCAGTGCCGGTCAACGTCGCCTACCTGGTGCCACATGGCACGGTGCGCCACGAGGTGCTCGGCGACGACGACCGTGCGCCGACGGATGACGAGCTCGTCGCGATGGAGGCGCTGGTGCGTCGCGGTCTCGCCGAGGGTGCCGTCGGGCTCTCGACCGGCCTCGACTACGTCCCCGGCCTGTTCGCCGACGCCGCCGAGATCGCCCGCCTCTGCGTCCCGGTCGCGGAGGCCAGCGGCACCTACGTCACCCACATGCGCGGCGGCTACGAGCACGCGGCAGCGGGCGGGGTGACGGAGGTGGTCGAGATCTGCCGCGCGAGCGGCGTCCGCGGGCATCTCTCGCACTACCACGGTCCCGGTGACACGCTCGTCGCGCTGCTCGACGAGGCGGCCGTGGACGGCGTCGCGCTGACGTACGACGCGTACCCGTACCGCGCGGGCTGCACGCTGCTGTCGATGCCGGTGCTCCCACCGGACCTGTTGAGGGAGCCCGTCAACGTGGCCGTGGCCCGGCTGCGCGACCCGGCCTACCGGGCCTGGCTGCTCAGGGAATGGATGCCGTCCGTCGCGTCGGTGCCGGCCACGGGTCCCGGCTGGGAGGGGCGGCTCCGGCTGGCCTTCGTCGCCGCGGAGCGCCACGCCTGGGCCGCCGGCCTGACCCCCGTGGACGCCGCCGCCCGGGTGGACGCCGACGTGCACACGTTCCTGCTCGACCTGCTCGCGGATTCGGACCTGGCGGTCACCGCGGTGATGCCCGTACCCGACCCGCGTCCGGTCGACGACCTCGCGGTGCTCGTCCGCGACAGCAGGCACATGGGAGGCAGCGACGGCATCTACCTCGGCACGCACCCGCACCCGCGCGGCTGGGGCAGCTTCGCCCGATTGCTCGGCCGGCACACCCGCGAGCGCGCGGACCTCACCTGGGGCGAGGCCGCCGCCCACTTGTCCGCCCACCCCGTCTCGCGGCTGGGCCTGGGGACCCGAGGCCGCGTGGAGCCGGGCGCCGTCGCCGACCTGATCGTCGTCGACCCGTCGACCGTGACCGACCAGGCGACCTATGCCGACCCCCGACACCCCGCGGTCGGCATCGACGACGTCCTCGTCGCCGGCGTCCCGGTGCTCCACGACGGCGCCCTCACGGGCGCCACCCCAGGCACCGGCATCCGCCGTTCCCCGTGACAGAGCCGTCGACCGCGCGTCGACCACGTCAACCTGGTGGACGTGGACTCCACCTCACGCAGGGACAACGCGAACCGGTTCGCGACGTGAGGCTGCGGACGCGACAACCGGGAAGCGGTCCGGCGCGGCGCTGCGATAGGCTTCGGGCGTTCCGGGCTGTGGCGCAGTTTGGTAGCGCACTTGACTGGGGGTCAAGGGGTCGCAGGTTCAAATCCTGTCAGCCCGACCACGGAACCGAACGAGCCCCGGACCAGCGTTTGTGCAGGTCAGGGGCTCGTTCGTGTTCGACCGCAAGACGCCCGTGTGGGTAGCTCGTGAGTGTCGGCGCCAGGCCTTTGTGTGACAAACTGAGGGACTAGGGGCTAGGAGCGTGGGTCCGTATTGGCGAATCCGCCGCGCCGCGGCGCTGATGGGGCTGCTGGGCGGTTAGCGTGGCGGGCCGTGTGCCGGCATGAGTGAGGTGGTCGTGCTCGTCGTTGATGCTCAGCGATCAGCGATCA